>DATJTM010000062.1:0-2534 GCA_035503395.1 Luteitalea sp. | reverse complement strand
CATTCAGGAGCCCACCGACGCGGTCGTGCGCGTCCTGCTCGGCTCCGTGTGCGGCTCCGACCTGTGGTACTACCGCGGCGACAGCCCGCACGCCCTCGGCCCGATCGGCCACGAGTTCATCGGTGTCATCGAGCAAACCGGTGCCGATGTCACCACGCTGCACAAGGGCGACCTGGTGGTGGCCCCCTTCACCTTCTGCGACGGCACCTGCCCCAACTGCCTCGCAGGCTGGCCCAACAACTGCCTGCACGGCGGCTCGTTCGGCAACCACGGCATCGACGGCGGCCAGGGCCACGCGGTCCGGTCCCCGTTCGCCGACGCAACCCTGGTCAGGGTGCCCGACGGTGATTATTCAGACGAGATACTGAAGTCCCTGCTGACCCTGTCCGACGTCATGTGCACCGGTCACCACGCAGCCATCAGCGGCAATGTGCAACCCGGTGGCACCGTCGCGGTAGTGGGTGACGGCGCGGTCGGCCTGTGCGCCGTTCTTGCTTCCAGCCGGCTCGGCGCCGGGCGGATCATCTCGCTGAGCCGTAACCCGGTACGGCAGGAGATCGCCCGTGAGTTCGGCGCGACCGACATCCTCGACACCCGCGGCGACGAGGCAATCGATCAGATCCTGGCCATGACCGACGGCATCGGAGTCGACGCAGCACTCGAATGCGTCGGAACCGGCCAGTCGATGGACACCGCGTTCGGCATCGCGCGCGTCGGATCGATCATCGGCGCCATCGGAGCACCACACGGCGTCCACGTCCCCATCGAGACCGTCATCTTCAAGAACATTGGCCTGCGCGGCGGCGTCGCACCGGTCCGCCGCTACATCCCCGAACTCCTCGACGACGTCCTGACCGGCCGCATCAACCCCGGCCGCGTCTTTGACTACGAGGTCACCCTCGACAACGTCGCCGACGGTTATGAGGCCATGAACGAGCGGCGCGCCACCAAGGCACTCGTCCGGATCGGGACGGCCTGACCATGATCGCGCACGCAACCGCCGCCCAGGTGCAAGAAGCGCTGGCTCGCGCCGAGATCATGGCCCTGGCAACGCTCGACGAAGACGGCGGCAGCTGGACCAGCCCTGTCCTGTTCGAGCACGACGCGGGCCTGCACCTGTACTTCGCCTCGCTTCCCGAGGCTCGCCATGTCCGCAACATCCAGCGCGACCCGCGAGTATCGGCAGCGATCTACAGCTACCCCGGCCCTCCAGGCGGCAATCTCGGCCTACAGATCAAGGGCACAGCCGAACCTGCCGACGACTCGTCCAGCACCCAATCAGACGGCTGGCAGCGTTTCAGGATCACACCGGACGAAGCGTGGCTCTTCGACTCACGCAACGACAGGCAACGCCACCCAATCGACCTGTCTCAGCTAAGACCCAGCCAACGAAGCGAGCCGTGAAGGCCCCGAGCCGTAGCGCAGTCTGGGATACAGCTATGTCTTGAAGGTTCCCCACCGCACCACGACGCGGACCAGGCCATCCTCTGCGAGCTTGCGCATGACGCGCTGCACGGTACCCGGGGCAACGCCGTAGTGCTTGGCAAGCTCGTTGGTGTTTGGCAACTGGTCTCCGCCGTGCCACTCGCCGGAGGCCAGCCGACGCCGAAGATCGCGCTCCACGGTGACACTTGGCCGCTCTTCCGGCCGCCGTGGCTGGTTCACATGATCATCATTACCAGGCTGGTCAGGCAGCAACCACCTAGCCATCGTTAGCAATGTGATTATCTTGAACACTCTGAACGTTCTTGCTAACGTGAACAAAATGGAGGCATGCCACTGTGGCGTGATCGAAGCACGCGAGGCGTTGCTCAACGCCAAAGACCCCCGGGTACTGAGCAGGGTCGAACTCGTCCGCGAGGTCTTACGGCTGCGCAAGTACCTCGGGTGGATGATCGTCCTGAACGACGACTGGGCCGATACGGATTACGACGACGAGCTCAGCCAGGTCATGCTCAGCGGCGGCGTCTACATCGCGCCCCTCGACACAGCAAGACTCTGCGACTCCTGCACCGCACTGCTCAACCTCGTGTGGGACGCCGAAAACCAGAAAGACACCTGCGGCACAGCGGCCTCGTAGCGTTCCGAACGCGCGTTACTGCACCAGCCAGCCGCCGTCGACGCCGAGCATGGTCCCGGTGATGAAGCTCGCGTCGTCGCTCAGGAGGAACGCGACAGCGCGCGCGATGTCGGCCGGCTGGCCGATGCGCTTGATCAGGGAGCGGGCGAGGGCAAACTCCCGCCCGCGCTCCGTGGGCGGCCCGGCGAACTCCGTGTCGATGGTGCCGGGGTTGATGCCGTTGACGCGGATATCGTGCCGCGCGAGCTCGAACGCCATTCCCTTGGTGAGCATCTTCACGCCGCCCTTGGAGACGTTGTAATGCACCTGGCAGTGCTCGCCGCTGGCGGTGATGACCTCGCTCTCGACGCTGCCGAGGTTGACGATCGCGCCGCCGCGCTTCGCCGCGACGAGGGCTCTGCTGAACGCCTGGGCGCAGAGGAACTGGCCCTTCACGTTGACGTCCAGGACCAGG
>DATJTM010000061.1:0-6016 GCA_035503395.1 Luteitalea sp. | reverse complement strand
CGACGAACGGCTGATCCAGCGGGTGTCGGTGCCGCGCAAGTACCGGCAGCCGCAGACGTTCCCCACCGTCGAAGAGGTGGCGGGCCGCGTCGCGGTGGTGCCGATCGCCGCCGGTTCGCAGGTCGTCGGCGGCATGCTGGCCGATGCCGGCGCCGAGGCGCTCAGCTTCGAGGTGCCGCGTGGGCGCCGCGCCGTCGCCATCACCGTGTCCGACGACACCGGCGTGGGCGGGTTGATCCGCCCGGGCAACTTCGTCGACATCATCGGCACCTTCCAGTTCGGCCGGCCGGTCTCCAACACCAACGGCCGTATCACCTACGCCGACGAGAAGACCGAGGTCCGCACGATGATGCAGAACGTCTTCGTCGTCGCGGTCAACAAGGAACTGCGTCGCGAGCGCGTGCAGCAGGAGACGTCGGGCAGCGGCGGCACGCCGAGCGCAGCATTGCGGACGGTGACCTTGCTGGTAGATCCACAGCGCGTGCAGGAGCTCGTGCTGGCGCAGGAGGTCGGCGACCTGTCGCTGGCGCTGCGTTCCAGCCTCGACGACACGGCGGTGGAACTGCCGTTCCTCGATCCGCTCGGCCTGCTCAAGGTCCCCATCCCGCTCAAGCCGAAGGCGCCGCGTGCGGCGCAGGCGTTCCGCGACGTCGGCCGCGGGTTGTTCTAAGCACGACGGAGTTCGACCATGTTGTCCCTCCCCTCCACCGTGGTTCGTCTCGCCCGCGTCCTGCTGGCCGCCCTCTGTGCCGTCGCCGTGACGGCGCCGGTGGCGTCGGCGCAGGCCGCCCAGCAGGAACTCACCATCTACGTCAACGAGGTGACCACCTGGTCACCCGGCTATGCCATGGGCGACATCGTCCTCGGCTCACCGGCCACGGCCGGCTACGAGCCGACCGGCGGCCGTCGTCAGCTGATGCTGCGCGGCAAGCAGGTGGGCCGCACCACCCTCAACATCTGGGATCAGAAGAAGACGCTACGCCACGAGATCACCCTCGTCGTCACGACGCGTGAAGCGGAGGCGATGATGGACGACCTCAAGGCGCTGCTCGCGCCGTATCCGAACGTGACGCTTCGTCGCCTCGGCGGCCAGCTGTTGCTGACCGGGACGGTCACCTCGCCCCAGGATCTGGCCGCCGTGCAGAACATCGCGCAGGTCGCGCGCGCGCAGTCGACGGTGACGCTGGTCGGACGCACCGCCGTCACGGTCCCCGGCACCAGCCCGGCGACGACGCCGACCAGCACGACGACGCCTGGCGGTGGCGCGGTTGCCGCCGTGCCCGCCGGCACGCCGGCCGTCGAGTACGAGCTCGAACTCTTCGAAGCGAGCTCGCAGTTCAAGACCGGCGAGTACGGCCGCGGGGTCGAGCCGTCGGGCCGCAGCTTGTACAAGGGCAAGGTCACGGCCGCGGTCGGCACCGACGGCGAGATCTTCATCGGTGGTCGCGCCCTCGATCCCGGCAAGAACGACAAGGACGCCAAGGACACTGGCATCCGCCTCAAGATCCGTCCGCGCGAAGGGCAGGGCGACAGCGTGGTGACGACGATCGAAGTCGAGACCAACGTGCCGCTCGACTACGACCTGTACGACCCCGAGGTGTGGCGCCGATCGCGCTACGCCTTCAAGACGGTGGACACGATGCCGTTCGCGGTGTCGGGGAACGATCTGCTTGCCGCTCCGGCGATTGCCGGCGGGATGAGCGCGATGGGCAAGGTGCAGAAGGGCACCAACACGGCCGCACGCGTACCGGGCGCCAGCAAGGGCGGCCTGCAGTACGTGCCGGTGTTCGGATCGCTGTTCGGCTCGTCGAGCTACAAGCAGAAGAAGACGCAGATCCTCGTCGTGTTCCGGCCGACGATGACGACCGTCGCGCCCTGATCGCCATGCCGAAGCTGAAGGTCATCGGCGTCACGTCGGGGTCGGGCGGGGCGGGCAAGACGTTCGTCGCGACCAACCTGGCGGTCGGCATCCTCCAGCAGGTGCGCGGCGGCGTGCTGTTCCTCGACGCGTCGCTGCCGTGCCCTGGCGATGCCGGCGTGCGCATCGGTGTGCCGCGCGTCAAGAGCATCGGCGACCTGCTGCCGCTGCTCGATCGCCTGACTCCCGAGTTCCTCACGTCGTATCTCACATCGTCATCGGCGGGTGTGCCCTGCCTGTCGCTGGTGTCCGACGTGATCCAGGCGGGCACGGTCACGCGTCCGGTCGTCGAGCAGGTCTTCGCGATCCTCGACCAGGCCTTCGACTATCTCGTCGTCGACCTCGGCGTGACGACGGGCGAGGTCGGCAATTACCTGCTCGATCGCGTCGACCAGGTGTGCGTGGTCGTCGACCCCTCGACCCACGGGCTGGCTCGCGCCGGCCACTTCCTCGGCCTGCTGCGCTCGGTGCAGGTGCCCGCGGCCGCGACGTCGCTGTGCGTCAACAAGGCGACGGAAGCGCAGCCGGGCACAGCTGCCGCGCAGCTCGGCGCGCCGGTGCTGGCGTTTCTCGGCGATCACAGCGGACTGGTGGACTGGGCGGAGGGGAAGGGGCGGACGCTGATCGAGCTGCGGCCCGACGAGGAACTCGCAGCCTCGTTCGCCGACCTGGCGCGGGCGTTCATCCAGCGGTCGTTCCGTCAGCGGGTCGAGGCGAAGGCCGACGCCCCCGAGACCCCGGGGGAGGACCGCCGCACGCTCAAGCTCGGGATCCTGCGCCGCCTCATCGAAGAGATCGATCTGCGCAAGGGCGATCTCGGCTACCTGCACGATCCGGTCAAGCGGCAGGAGATGCAGGTGCGGGTCGAGGGCAAGCTCGTGGCGCTCGTGCAGGAGGAAGCGCCCGGCGTGAGCCGCCAGGACCGTCGTCAGCTCGTGAAGGAGCTGATGGACGAAGCGCTCGGGCTCGGGCCGCTCGAAGATCTGCTGGAGGATCCGGCCGTCACCGAAATCATGGTCAACCGCATCGACCAGGTGTACGTCGAGCGCAAGGGCCATCTCACGCTGAGCAACGTCAGCTTCCTGAGCAACGACCAGCTGCGCGGCATCATCGAGCGCATCGTGGCGCCGCTCGGTCGCCGCATCGACGAGAAGGTGCCGATGGTCGATGCGCGGCTGCGCGACGGCAGCCGCGTCAACGCGATCATCCCGCCACTGGCGCTCAAGGGCCCGGCGATTACCATCCGCAAGTTCGCCAAGCGGCTGTTGGGCGTGCCCGACCTGGTCAAGTTCGGCTCGATGACCGACCAGATGGCCACCTTCCTCGGCGCCGCCGTGCAGGCGCGCCAGAACGTCGTCATCTCGGGCGGCACCGGCTCGGGCAAGACGACGCTGCTCAACGTGTTGTCGTCGTTCATCCCCGGCGACGAGCGGATCGTCACGATCGAGGACGCCGCCGAACTGCAGCTGCCGCAGGAGCACGTGGTGTCGCTGGAGTCGCGGCCGGCGAACATCGAGGGCGAGGGCGCGATCACCATCCGCGACCTCGTGCGCAATTCGCTGCGCATGCGGCCCGATCGCATCGTCGTCGGCGAGTGCCGTGGGGGTGAGGCGCTCGACATGCTGCAGGCGATGAACACCGGTCACGACGGCTCGCTGACGACGCTGCACGCCAATACGCCGTCGGACGCGCTGAGCCGGCTCGAGACGCTCGCGCTGATGTCGGGACTCGAGCTGCCGTCGCGGGCCATCCGCGACCAGATCGCGTCGGCCGTGCAGCTGGTGGTGCAGCAGTCGCGCCTGCAGGACGGCAGCCGCCGCATCACCTACATCACGGAGGTGTGCGGGCAGGAAGGCAGTGCGTTCGTCACCCGCGACGTGTTCCGTTTCGAACAGACGGGGCTGACCACCGATGGCAAGGTCGTCGGGCAGTTCCGGCCGACCGGTCACGTGCCGGCGTTCGTGAAGCTGCTACCCAACCGGGGCATCCAGGTGCCGGAGGAGATCTTCCTCCACCAGACGCTATGACTGCCATCCTGCTCGTGAAGGTCGCCGGGTTCGTGATGGTGTTCGTAGCGGCGGCGCTGCTCGTGAGCGGCGCCGGCCAGTCGATCGGCGCCTGGTGGCGGGTTCGCACGGCGACGTACGCGTCGTGGATCGTCGACGAGTTCGACGCGATGTTCGAGGCGATCACCATCGAGCGCGCCACCTCGTTCATCACGGCCTTGACCATCGCCGGTGGGCTGGTCGGGTTCCTGATGGGGAACTCGCTCGGGAGCCGTGTCTTCTTCGCACTGTTCTTCGGCGGGGCCGGATTCTTCCTGCCGCGGGTGTTCGTGCTCTGGCGTCGCCGTCAGCGGCTCGATCGCATCGACGATCAGCTGGTAGACGCGCTGCGTCTGATGTCGAACGGTCTCAAGGCGGGCCTCAGCCTGCAGCAGTCGCTCGAACTCGCCGTCCGTGAGACCAAGCCGCCAATCGCCGACGAACTGGCCCGCGTGGTGAAGGAGATTCACCTCGGGCGGCTGATGGACGATGCCTTGCGACGGTTCGCCGAACGCGTGCCGCTGGAGGACGTCCGCATCGTCGTCGACTCGGTGCTGACCCTGCGCGAGACCGGCGGCAACCTGAGCGAGACGTTCGACGTGGTCGCCATGACGATCACCGAGCGCAAGAAGGTGACCGGCAAGATCAAGGCGATGACCGCCCAGGGCATGACCCAGGGGTTCATCATGTGCATGATGCCGGTCGGCATGCTGCTGCTGTTCTCGATGATCGACCCCACCTACACGGCGCCGCTGTTCAACACGGTGATCGGCTGGCTGGTGCTGGCCACCGTGGCGGCCCTGGACCTGATGGGGTTCTGGATGATGATGAAGATCGTCCAGGTGGATGTATGAGGACGGCAGTCGGGAGTCGGCAGTGGGCAGTCGACGCGCGCCAGCCGGCAGTGGCCCGTCGGTCGTCGGCCTTCGGCGCCGCGCGTTGCCGCGCCGGGCAGACGCCGACCGAATACCTGATGATTGCCGGCATCATGACGGCGATTGGCATCCTGGTGCTGCTGTGGATGTACCAGCCGTGGCGCCAGACCACGCAGGACATCACCGATTGCGTGCGTCAGGACGACTGTGACGCCGTGGGAGCGAAGTAGGACGTCGAGCGATGCTGCAGATCATGCTGATTCTCGGGCTGCTCAGCGGCCTGGCCGCCTTCGTGGTCCTGTTCGGGACCTCGAGCGGCACCCGTGCGCGGCGCAGCGGCGACCACGACGCCCCGGTCGAAGTGCCGCCGGGCGCGCCCGCATTCGTCAAGGTCTTCTTTCCCGTGATCCGGGTGTTCTCGCGGCTGATGTCCGGCATCTCGTGGCCGACCTACCGCTCGCGCGCGGCCGTGGCCATCAACCGTTCCGGCTGGGGCGAGTCGTTCACCGTCGACCACCTGCTGGCGGTCAAGGTGCTGACGGCGATGACGCTGCCGCTGTTCGGCGCGCTGCTGTTCCCGATCTTCCGCAACCCGGCCTTCTTCGTGCTCGGCGCGATTGCCGCGTTCTACCTGCCGGACCGGATGTTGGCCGGCAGCCGTGGCGTGCGTGAGCGCGCCATCGTGCGCGCGCTGCCGGGTGCGGTCGACGTCCTCTCGCTGTCGGTCGAAGCGGGCCTGGAGTTCCTGATCGCGCTCGAGCGACTCGTGAAGCGCGGCCTGAGTGGACCGCTGCGCGACGAGCTGACGACCGTGCTGAACGACATCCGTCTCGGTACGTCGCGATCCAACGCGCTGCGGGCGATGGCGACCCGCCTCGAGATCCAGCAGGTGTCGTCGTTCGTGTCGACGCTCGTGCAGGCCGACCTGCTCGGCGCGTCGATTGGCGACGTGCTGAAGCAGCAGGCGGCGTTCCTGCGCACCGAACGCTTCCAGCGCGCCGAGAAGCTGGGCGGCCAGGCGACGCAGAAGATCATCTTCCCGATGCTGCTGTTCATCTTCCCGGCGGTGCTGCTGGTGGTGATCGCGCCGGTCGTCCTGAAGTTCATCTACCGCGATTTCTGAGGTCCCTCGTGCCCACCCGCCGCCTCATCGTCGCGACGCCGGAGGGTGAACGCGA
>DATJTM010000060.1:0-14009 GCA_035503395.1 Luteitalea sp. | reverse complement strand
TTGGCGAAGCGGCCGATGACCAACGTCATGCCCGCCAGCGTGCCGTCGGCCGTCCACTCGCGGATGAAGATGTCCTCGAGCGGCCCGAGGTGGTGGATGGCGCGCCCGTTGACGCAGTAGTCGACGTCGATGATGCGGTCGTCGTCAGCCGTCGGCGACAGGTTTCGGGTGATGTCGGCGCTCAGCCCCGGGAACACCGTCTCGAGCAGTGACGGATCCTTGAAGGCGCCGAGCGCGCTGTCTTCCTGCGGCTGCATCACGCCGTCGCCGCCCGGCACGTAGCGCGTCAGGCCGAGCAGCACGAAGTTGTCGGCGACCAGCCATTCGAGCAGGCGCCGGGAGCCCTCCGCCGCCACCGCGTCGCCATCGCGTCCACGCACGCGCCCTGCGGCCGCCCGCACCGCCGCGGCCATCGCCGCAAAGTCCGCCACGGCCAGGAACACGCTCTTGAGCAGGCTGAAGATCTGGTGCTCGAGCCGCCGCATGCGATCGGTGCGATCGATGCGCTCGATGCGGAACTGGCAGAACAGTTCCTGCGACCCTTCCTCGCCGTGCACGTCGACGTGCACCACGCGCTCCCACTGACGGCGGACCGTGAAACGCGGGTGGATCGCCGAGAAGACGCGCAGGCCCTCGTTCTTGAAGAAGTTGGTGAGGCTCTCGAAGATGAACGGCGCGTCGGGCGTGTGGGTCTCGACGATGGTCACCTCGTGCGGGCCACCGTCGTAGCCGCCCATCGCCCGATCCTCGGCCTCGTCGGGATGGCGCACGGCCACGTGCAGGCCCGGAAGCCCTTTGTAGAGCTGGACTTCCGGCGGCATCGTGTGGGCCACGAACCTGAAGTACTCTCCGAGGCGCGCAGCCAGGGCGGGAGCCGGAAGACGGAAGACGACGCTGTCGGGCAATTCCGCGAGCACGACGCTCGCGAAGGCCTTGAGGAGGTCACGGTCGTCGGCCGCCGCGGTCTCGACGACGATGCGCTGGACGTCGTCGACGATCTGGGCGCGCTTGGTCGGGTCGGCTGTAATCATGACGTTTGCTGATGGCCTCTATGACAATCGCTGATGCTATCGCGGGCCTCGAAGCAGGACAAGGACGCGCGCCATCGGCATATCGACACGGCGGGATGTCGCGCCGGGTGATCATCGCGGGGATCGCCGTCGTGATGCTCTCGCTCGCGCTGGCGACGACAACCGCACAGGTCGCGACGCAGTCGGGGGCGGAGGCGTGGACGGCGGCCATCGACACCTATCTCGGCACCCAGACCGCGGTCGACGCGGCGCCGTTGTTCCGCGTCTCGCCCGATGATCTGCGCAGGCAGGCACGCCAGGCCCGCGATGCGTGGAAGGAGGCGGCGCGCGCCGCCGGGAAAGACGTCCGCGCCGACCAGCGGCGACGGGCGTTGCGGCGCCTGCAGGCCGCGGCGCTGGCCCCGTTCGAATTGTTGCTGCCGCTGTCCGGCCTGCACGTCGCGAGCCCGCAGTGGGAAGCGCTCGAGGACGTCGCGCTCGCGTCCTGGGAGGCGCTCCCCGAGTTCGAACGCCTGCACCTCGACGCGTTGGGCGACGACCGAGCGGCACGGCGGGCCGAGCAGGCGCGCCTCGCCAGCTTCCGCCTGTGGTGGCGGGTGGCGTACCTCCAGTACCTCCTCAATCTGTCGCGCCTCGGCGACTTCCGGACGCAGCTCACTTTGTTCGAGGTCGACGAATCCGACCCGCGACTCCGCGCCGAGTACACGTTCCTGCGCGGCCTGGGCGAAGAGACGACGGCGCGGCTGTCGGACCATCCCTCGGGCCCCGTGCGCGGGGCGGGCGCGGTGCTGGACGGACGCGCGCCGGCAGTCACGCTCATGCTGCGCTCGGCCCGCACCTGGTATCGCCGCACGCTGACGGCAGACCCGACACACGCCGAGGCGCAGCTGAGGCTGGGCCGGGTCCTGCTGGAGCATCGCGAGATCGACGAGGCCCTGCGGGTGCTCACGCCGCTCGCGTCCGACCGTTGCAGCGCGGTGGCGTGCGGCCTGGCGTGGCTGTTCATCGGCGAGGCGCGGGAGGCTGGGAGCACACCCGCACAGGCGGCAGCCGCGTACTCACGCGCGGCAGCGCTGCTGGGCACGCGCCAATCGGCCCTCCTCGCCTTGATGAACCTGGCGGTGCGACGAGGCGACGTGACGGCCGCCTACAACCTCACCGCGCAGCTTTCGGTCTCGTCGCCGCTGTCGTCAGTCGAGGCTGCCGATGCATGGAGCGTCTACGTCGGCGGGCGACGTCTCGACGGTGAAGCGGTGCTCGCGCCGCTGCGAGGCGCGGCCATCCAGTGAATCGCCTACTCGTCGCCTGCACTGCCCTCCTGGCTGGCCTGCCCATGGCCGTCGGTCACACGCAGGAGCCCGCGCCGCTGTTCAGGGCCAGCGTCGACGTCGTGACGATCGATGCGTGGGCCCACGATGCACGGCGCCCCATCACGGACCTCACGGCACAGGACTTCCTCGTCCGCGACAACGGCATCGAACAGCGGATCGAGTCGGTGGGCACGACCGACAGCGCCCACGTGGTGGTCGGCCTCGACCTCAGTGGCAGCGTCACGGGTGCCACCCTCGACCGCCTGCGCAACGCCGTGCGTGAGCTGGTCGCGCGCCTCACCGACCGCGATCGCGTTTCCGTCTTCACGTTCGCCGATCGCGTGCGCGTGCAGCGTCCCCGGTCCCGCCATCGACAAGGCCCTGGCTGCGACCGATGCGCGCGGCTCGACGACGCTGCACGACGCGGTGGTCGTGGGGACGGCGCTGGCGCGGGCCGACAGTCGTCCCGCCGTCTTCCTGCTCTTCACCGACGGGCAGGACACCGCCAGCTGGAGTACCGCGTCACGAGCGCTGGACGTCATCCGGCACGGCAACGTCGTCGTCTATCCGGTGGGAGCGGGACTGCCGGTCGAGCGGATGTCGCCCTCGGCCAGTGAATACCTGACGCATCGGACGTGGATCGCGCCAGCCCGCGGCGACACGCTGCGCCTGCTCCAGACGGCGGCCGACATCAGCGGCGGCGAGTTCCTGCGCGTCGACAAGAACGATCGCTTCGTGTCGACGTTCTCGGGCATCCTCGATCGCTACCGGCAGCGCTACCTGCTGTCGTTCTCGCCCACCGGCGTGAAGCGCGGCGATGGCTGGCATCGTCTCGACGTCCGCCTCCGCAAGCGGGCCGGGCAGGTCGTGGCGCGCGAAGGTTATATGGCCGCGCCGGCCGCGGCAGTAGACTAACGGCGCCTTTCAAGGAGCCCCTGGGTGTCCACTCCCGCTTCACGTCGCGCCTTTCTCTCGTCGTCCGCCGCCGTCTTCGCGGCGACGGCCGCCAGCGCCCAGACGGCGGTGCCGGTCCGACAGGCGGCGCCGGTCATCCTGCCGCGGCCGGTCGCGCTCGGCTTCGACAACTTCGCGCTGCGCGCCTACCAGTGGAAGGCGACGCGTCTGCTCGAATACGCGAGCACCGTCGGCGTCGACTCGGTCTTCATCAGCGATCTGGAGTCGTTCGATTCACTCGAAGAGCCGGCGCTGCGCAAGCTGCGCGATGACGCGACGGCGCGCAACCTCTCCATCCATGTCGGCACCTGGAGCGTCTGCCCGACCAGCAAGGCCTTCCGGGCGCAGAACGGCACGGCCGAGGAACAGCTGTCGCGTGCGATTCGCACCGCCCGGCTCGTCGGCTCCCCCGTCGTCCGCGTCGTGCTCGGGACCTGGGAGGATCGGCTGTCGCCCGGCGGCATCGGTCGCCACATCGACAGCCTGGTCGCCGTGCTCAAGGGCGGACGTTCGCAGGCACTCGATGCCGGCCTGAAGATCGCCGTAGAGAACCACGCCGGCGACATGCGGGCAGAGGAACTGTCGGCCCTCGTCGAGATGGCCGGCCGCGACTTCGTCGGCGTCAACTACGACTCGGGCAACTCCCTGTGGACGCTCGAGAATCCGCTCGACGCGCTCGAGACGCTGGCGCCCTACATCGTCACCACCAGCCTGCGCGACGGCATCATCACCGAGATTCCAACCGGGTGCCGGGTGAAGTGGACCGCAATGGGCGACGGCCAGCTGGACTTCGTACGCTTCATGCCGCGTTTCGCCGAGCTCTGCCCCGGCGTGCCGATCCACATCGAGACGATCTCCGGCGTTGGCCGCGACATCCCGTTCCTCGAGGATCAGTTCTGGACCGCGTGGCCGCGCCTCGAAGGCCAGGGCCTCGCCCGCTTCCTGCGCGTGCTGCGCCGCAAGGCGCCAGTCGCGCCAACGACGACACGCCCGAACGAGCCGGCCGAGCAGAAGCGCGAACTCGAACGCAGCCTCACGTATTGCCGCCTCACACTGGGCCTCGGACTGCGCAGCCCACGCATGGCACCGGCATGACGCGCCTCGTCACGCTCGTCCTGGCGGCCCTCGCGATCGCGTCGTCGGTGGCCCAGGCGCAGCCGGCCAAACCGCGCAACGTCGTCTTCATCCTCACCGACGACCATCGCCACGACGCGCTCGGCGTCGCCGGGCATCCGCTGGCGCGCACGCCGAACATGGATGCGCTCGCCAAGGGCGGCGCGCGCATGCGCAACGCGTTCGTGACCACGGCCCTCTGCTCGCCGTCGCGCGCATCGATTCTCACCGGCACCTACGCCCACACGCACGGCGTCGTCGACAACTTCACGCCGATCCCGCCGACGCTGCCCAACCTCGGTCAGCTTCTGAAAGGCGCCGGCTACCAGACGGCGCTGATCGGCAAGTGGCACATCGGCAACGAGGACGACAAGCCGCAGCCGGGCTTCGATCACTGGGTTAGCTTCCGCGGCCAGGGCGAATACCTGCCACGCGGCACCGCCACGATGCTGAACGTCGATGGCAGGCGCGTGCCGCAGACCGGCTACATCACCGACGAACTCACCGACTACGCGATGCGCTGGCTCGGCTCGACGCAGCGCGATCGCCCGTTCTTCCTGTACCTGTCGCACAAGGGCGTGCACGCCGACTTCGTGCCCGCTGATCGTCACAAGGACTCGCTGAAGGGCGTGGCGGCGCCGGTGCCGCCGACGATGGCGCCGGCCGCGGCCGAAGCCGGCAACTTCCCTGCCTGGGTTCGCAACCAGCGCAACAGCTGGCACGGCGTGGAGTACCCGTATCACTCGACGCTCGACGTCGCCGAGTATCAGCGCCGCTACATGGAGACGCTGCGGGCCGTCGACGACAGCGTCGGCCGCGTCGTCGAGTGGTTGAAGAAGGAGAACCTCCTCGACTCGACGCTGATCGTCTACATGGGCGACAACGGCTTCGCGTTCGGTGAGCACGGGTTGATCGACAAGCGCACCGCCTTCGACTGGTCGATGCGCGTGCCGATGATCGTCAATGCGCCCGGCCTCGTGCCGGCTGGCCACGACATCGAGCGCGTCGTCGCCAACATCGACATCGCGCCGACGATGCTCGATCTGGCCGGCGTGCAGCGTCCCACCCACATGCAGGGCATGAGCATGCTGCCGCTGTTCGCCAACCCGCAGGCGACGTGGCGTGAGGCGTTGCTGTACGAGTACTACTGGGAGTGGAGCTTCCCGCAGACGCCGACCCAGTTCGCGCTGCGCGGCGAGCGGTTCAAGTACGTGTTCACCCACGGCGTGTGGGACGTCGACATGTTCTTCGACCTGCAGGCCGATCCGGGTGAGAGTCGTAACCTGATCGACGACCCGGCCCACGCGAAGACGATCGCGTCGATGCGCGCGCAGTTGTTCGAGATGCTCGAGAAGACCGGCGGGATGAAGATTCCGCTGTACCCGACGCGCGGTGGGCAGATGCGGCTGCGCAATCCAGCGGGCTCGGGCGCGTCGCCGTTCCCGAAGGCGATGTCGAAGCCGCCGGCCGCGCCGCCGCGGTAGGTCGCGACCTCACGGCATCCTCGGACCGCTCGGCGAGCGGTCCGCACCATATCGCGGATGCGTGTAGCCGTCCGACTTGTCGGACGGAAGCGAGGCGTCTGGTCGTAGCGACGCCTCGGATGGGACCGCGGCGTCGCGCCTACTGCAACTCGAGCAACACGCGCGAGACTGCGTCAAACTCCTCGTCGCTCTGCGGGTCCCACGATCCGCCGGCGATGTCGCGCAGCACCGCCGATCGCGTCGCGCGATTCATGCCGGCGGTGACGTTCAGGAACGTCCGCCACTCGGACGACAGCGCCAGCTGATCGTCGTGCGGCGCCGTCGCCAGGCGGGCCCGCACGGCACCGGGCGCACCGCCGTGCTCGACGGTGAAGTCTTGGTGCAGGTAGCCGCCGAGCAGCAGCTCGAGCTGCTCCCATCGGCGTGCGCTCTTGTAGGTCATCGAGAAGCCTCCGGGTACGAGGTCAGCACGTAATAGGCGTCGTCGCGCCAGCGCAGCACCACGACCGCACCGGTGACGTCCTCGGGCGCGTCGCTGCCGCGGCGCAGCATCCGTCCGGTGGGCAGCCCGTCCCGTGCGCGATACCGGATCGCGAGGTTCGACCGCGGTCCGCGCTGGTCGACCCAGCGCTGGACGCGTCGCTCGTTGTCGGCCAACGCGAGCGCGACGACACGCTCGGCGTTCGCGAGGTCGACATACGTCGAGGCGGCGGAGATGCTCTCGCGGTCGAGCCGCGCCCGCAGTTGCGCGTCAGTGCGGCCAACGTGACGGGCGAGGGTGTGGCCGCCCTGCGCCTCGTGCTGCCTGAGATCAACCGTCGTGTCCGTGCGGCCCGGCCGGTCCGAGCCCGGGCTCGTGCGATTGCGGGACGCCGCATCGGCGGGCGGCGGCACCGGGGCGGGGGTCGGGGGCGAGTCCGGGCTCGCCGGTGCCGACGCCGGGGGCGGCGTCGACGGCGCGGGCGGGGTCGAGTGTTCTGGTGCCGGTGCCCGGCACGCCCCGGACAACAGCGCCAACACCGTCAGTATCCGCACGCATGCCCTGCTCGTCATGGCCATCGTCAGGTTCCCGTCGTTTCAGCGAGACCGGCCGGCGTTGCGTCGACGAACGCGCGGACGGCCGCATCGATGCCGGTGATGGCGCCACCGACCACGACGGCATAGGCGCCTGCCCGGAAGGCATCGCGCACATCGGCCGTCGAGCGGACGCGCCCTTCACAGACGACCGGCACGCGCGTGGCCACGGCGAGCGCTTCCACCAACGCGAGATCCGGTCCCGGATGGCGGAAGGTGTCCTCGGTGTAGCCAGCCAGCGTCGTCGCGATGAGGTCGACGCCGAGGTCGGCGGCGACGCGCCCCTGGATTTCGTTGGCGACATCGGCCATGACCAACCGACCCTGTGCGCGAACCGCGTTGACGATGTCGGCAAGCCGGGCGCCATTCGGTCGTTCACGACCGGTCGCATCGAGGGCGATGATGTCGGCACCAGCCGCGATCAGCGCCAGCGCCGCTTCCCTCGTCGGCGTGATGTAGACCGGCGATCCGTCGTGCTGTTCCTTGTGCAGTCCGATGATCGGTCCGCTGCACAACTTGCGGGCCGCGGCGACGTGCGCGGCCGAGTCGATGCGAATCGCCCCGGCGCCGCCGAGCTCGGCCGCGAGCGCCATCCGCGCGATGACGTATGGGTCGCGCAACGGCGAGTCGGCGGCGGCCTGGCACGAGACGATCAGGCGCCCGCGCAGCTGCGCGACGATCTGTTGCGGATGCCTCACGTGTGGCCCTCGATCGCAGTGGTCAGCAGTTGCCTACGCATGGAATCGTTCACATCCAGCCCATCGGCCTGCCAGGCCAGCAGGATGGCTCCCGCAGCCGGGCCGAGCTTCGCTGGTTCGACGACGGCCCCCGGGCACCGTGCCTCGATACCGCGCGCAAGTGCGTCGACGAAGGACGCCGACCGGCTGACACCGCCGGTGAAGCACACCAGCGGTGCCTTCAACTCGAGGCGCCTCGCAACCGTGTCGACACGAGCCGCCAGTACCTGCACCGCGCCGGTCACGATGGCCGTCGCGGCAACATCGCCAGCCTGCCACGCCGCCAGCACGTCGCGCGCCGCCTGCGCCACGGCGTCGCGGCTCACATGTCCGTTGTACATCACCATCGGCAGATGGCGCAGATCGGCGAGGCCGAACCTCGACGAGAGCTGCTCGACCAGCATCGTCGCGGGGCCCACGTCGTCGAGGGCATCGAGCGCGGCCCGGATGCCGTCGCGCGCCAGCCCGAAGCCGCCTCCCTCGTCGCCGAAGACATATCCCCAACCGCCCGTACGAGCGGTGCGTCCCGCGCCGTCGCGGCCGAACACCACCGAGCCGGTGCCGATCACGACGATGATGCCGGGCCGGCCGAGCGTCGCGCCCGCCAGCGCGGCCGGTGCGTCGTGCTCGACCACCACACGACCGGCGCGGAACAGGGGCGTGATGATGTCGGTCTTGAAGTCCGCCTCGCCGGTCATGCCGCAGTAGACCGCTGCCAGCGGTGTGGACGTCACGTCGCCGAGTCCGGCTTCCCGCAGCGCCGCGTTGGCGCTGCTCGTCACGGCGTCGCGCAGTCGTTCGCGGCCGCCGGGCATCTCGACGTGATTGGACGGCCCGGCCTCGCCACTCCCGAGGATGCGCCCAGAACCGTCGGCCACCAATGCTCGCGTGCGCGTCTGACCGCCGTCGATGCCGAGGTAGAGCCGGTCCTGCCCGCCGTGTTCAGCGTCGGCCCGAATCACGTCCACGCCTCGGCGAGCACCTGCTCGATGTGCGTCACGACCTCGATGCCGGCCGCGGCGATCGCGGCCTCACGAGCTCGACGCTCTTCCTCGTGCGGAAGGTCGTTGCGCGTCGCATCCACGTGCACACGCTCGTGCGCCAGAATCGCCGCCGTGATCAGCGACGGTTCGTGGCCATGCCTGGCCTGGACCGCGTCGACGACAGTGAGGTTGACCGACACGGTCCGGCCGCGACGGTCGTATTCGCCCGCACTGACCGGTGCCCAGTAGGCCTCATGAATCGTCACGTCGCTGACACTCGCGATCGGCCGGCTCATCGTCGCTCACTCGCCACCACCACGACCGTTTGCCCGGCCTGACAGGCCCGCGCCTCGATCGCGGCCAGCCCGAGCACCTGGCTCTCGTCGGCGAGTCCCGCGAGGCTGACGATGCGTGGACCGAGCAGCAGGTGGAGGTCGGGCAGGCGACGGCCCGCGTCGCCGTAGTCGGTCATCTCGGCCAGCACGGCGCGGAGGACGGCTTCGAGGCGCTCGACCGGACAGCTTCGGACTCGTGCGTCGTCGCGTTGCAGACGGACGACTCCACCGCCGTCGACGATACGCAGTGGGGTACCGGTGGCGGACCGTTGCCATCGTCGCCACCATGCGGCGTCGGGCGGCGGCGCGGCGTAGACGTCGAGACTGCCCGTGCTCGCGACGAGCGTGGTCTGCTTGGCAGGGCGTTGCAGCGATCGCGCGGCAGCCTCGAGCCGCTGCGGCGCACCGGCGATGCGTCCATCTCCATCGCGTCGACGCATCTCCGCCGACCCGGCCGCGGTCGCTCGCACGAGATTGCGGCGAGGGTCGACCTCGACGGCCACATCGACCGTCTCGGCGAGGGCGCCGTTACGAACGGCGGCATCGATGGCTTCCTGGCGGACGCGCAGGACTTGATCGGGTGTCGGATCCACGATCGTGCGTTCCACGGTATCGCGAATCATTGCGAGCGCCACGCCGATCGGCGCGATCACCTCGGCCGACCTGGCCAGGCGCCACGGTACGCCGAGTAGTGTGGCGGCGTGCGGCACGAGAGCCGCCGCACCACCACCGCCGCCGATGAGATCGAGCGTGGCGCGAGGCAACCGGTACTCCTGCACGAGTGCCTCGACCTGGGCCACGACCTTGGCGCAGGCCTTCGCGAGGATCGCCTGTGCCAACGCGTCGGCGTCGGTACCGACGGCGCGCGCGAGAGCTGCGATGCCGGCCTTCGCCGATCCGCTGTCTGCGTATGCGAAGGCCCCTGTCGGGACGAGACCCAACGCATTCGCGGCGCAAGTCGGCGTGATCGCAAAGCGTCCACCTGGCGTGGCGAGCACGGCGTAGTCGTGCGGATCGCCCGGACACGGCGATACCAGCGCCAGGTCGATCGGCCCGTCGAATGTGCCGGCAGGCGCGAAGCAGGAATAGCCGACACCGGCGATGTGCGCGGACCTGGGGCCGACGTCGCGCACGGCGGCGCCGTCGATCCGCACCATGCTGCCGCCGGCGATGGCCAGCGTCCGTACGTCGAGCGTGTTGAGGAACGTGCGATGGCCGCCGACGCGGGCCGGCCGGACCTGCGGCTGCCCGTCGCGAATCACCGAGATGTCGGCGCTCGTCCCGCCCACCTCTATGAAGATGCCGTCGGACACTTGCTCGTGCATCAGTGCGCCGGCGATACCAGCGGCGGGGCCAGACAGCATCGTCTGGATCGGGCGACTCGCGACCTCGTCCACCGTCATCACCCCGCCGTCCGACCGCATGGTCATCAGCGGGGCGACGATGCCAGCGGCGCTCACGGAGCGTGCCGTGGTGGTCGCGGTCGCGACCATGCGCGGCAGGATGGCGGCATTGATCACGGCGGTGCGGGTCCGCGTGCGCAGACCATAGAGCGACGACACCTCGTGACCGGCCGTGGCCCACAGGCCCTGTCTTCGGGCTGCCTCGACGATGGCGGCCTCGACTCGCTGGTCGTCGACACCGAACGGCTCACTCGCCACGATGACCTCGACGCCGCGCTGCTGCAGCGCGGCAATGGCGGTGGTGATGCCGGCGATCGCATCGGCAGGGTCGTCGACGGCGACGAAGGCGTGAGCGGCCGCGAGCCGCTTGCCTGGCGCGATCGCGATCGGCGGCACACGGGTGTCGACTCTGGCCTTCCATCGCTCGCCTCGTCGACCGGCGCCGACGACACCGACTCGGGCCACGTCGCCTTCGAGCAGGGCGTTGGTGGCCTGGGTGGTCGAGTGTGCGATGAACGAGACGGCGTCCGGTGCGATCCCGATGCGCTCCAGCAGCTGCTGGAGTCCATCGATGATGCCGCGGGCCACGCCTTCGGCCGCATGGTGCGTCGTTGGCACCTTGAGTTGCGCGACCAGATCGAAGCTCGTCGCGTCGACGGCGACGACGTCCGTGAAGGTGCCGCCAACATCGATGCCAATGCGCAGTCGCGGTGCACTCACAGGAACCACCAGGCGCCGATGACCACGCCGCACAGGCAGACGACCATCATCGCGGGCAGCGTCGCGCGGGTGATGTCCTCGACGCGGATGCCGGTGTAGGTCGCCACCCAGACGTTGTGCGTGTTGGTGGGATCGCACACGTTCTGCACCTGCACCACCGACATGATCGCGGCGAGCAATGCGTAGGCCGGCACCAGGCCCGTGGTCAGCATCAGGCTGTAGACGCCGATGCCGACGCCGTACGGATTGAGTGGGCCGCGATACAACGCCAGCGGCGACAGCAACGTGAAGAACAGCACGTAGGCGACCGGCGATCCCACCGGCAGATGCGCCACGACCGGTGCGAGCGCCTGACGCACCGCCGGCAACGTCAGCGCGTTGAGCAGCATGCCGATGCCGACCAGCAGGATGGCCGCCGGGGCCGCGTCCTCGATGCCTCGCAGCATCGACGACATCAGTGTCTGCACCATCGCCCTCGGCCGCGTGACGATGGTGCCGAACAGGGCGCCGGCGAGGAACGCCGGCACCTCACGCCAGCCGAAACCGACGTACAGCACGAGCGGTACGAGAGGTGTGGCGTACGCCACCGCGGGTACACCCGGCTTGCGTGCGCCGACGGTCTCGGCTGCCCACAATCGCAACTCCGGCGCCCGTCGCGCCGCCCAGGTGGCGTACGCGATCACGACGACCGTCATGACGATGAAGAGCGCGGTCGCGAACTGGAGCAGGGGCGTCGGCAACGGCGCCGCTGGCGAGAGCTGCAGTAGCTCGCGATAGAGTCGCCACAGCGCGATGTTGAAGATGAAACCGGTCGCGTACGCGAGCAGGAACAGGATCGCGGTGAGTCGTCTCGGCACACCGAGGCTCATCATGATCGGCAGCACCAGCGAGCCCACCATGATCACGGCGCCGAGCCCGGTGAGCGACGTGAACAGGATCGCGGTGACCATCATCAGACCCGCGCTGACGGCCATCGGCTTGTCGCCGCCGAACTCCGCGGCGTGGCGAATCACGCTCTCCGCGATGCCTGTCGACATCAGCACGCGCCCGAGCATGGCGCCGGCGCAGACCGCGATGTAGGCCGGTGCCAGGCGCACGGCACCGTCGGCAATCACGGTAGAGAGCCAGGCCTGCAGCGGCTCCTGCGCGACGACCGACACGGCCGCCGCCATCCCCGGCAAGGCAAGCAGCGCCGGAAGGCGGCGCAGGAACATCAGGGTTGCGAACGTCGCGAAGACGAACAGCAGCAGGACGGCGGTCACCGCGACGCAACCGTGCAGGCAGGGAGCCGCCGGGCCGGACCGCTCAATCCGGCGACCGGCACGTCGAGCGTGATCGCGGCTTCGAACGTGCGGTCCCACGGCAGCGACACGGCCAGGCTGCGCGGCAGCGAGACCTGCACCGCCACGTCGCCCGGTGACGGAGACACAGGACTCCAGGCGCGTGTCGTGTAAGCCGAGGCGTACTGTTGCAGGCGAGGCTCGAGCGCGGCGTGCAACCGTGCCGACAGCTCGGTCGCATGGGTGCGAAACCAGTCCGGCGTCCGGCCCGCCCCACGCAGCTCCCGATTCAGCGGTAGGCGCACGACGCCCTGGTAGGCATAGTCGTTGACGAGCCGATGCAGCATGAACGTGACCTGCGCGTCGGCGAGGGTCGTCCACGCCGGGCTGGTGCACTGGGCCATGAGCCTGCCGCCGGCCCAGGTGAGCAAGCCGTGGGCAAGGGCGGTCCCCACCGTGTTGCCGGCCGTGTTCCAGGACGCATAGCCGTACATGCGCGGGAACGCGTCGGCGGCCAGGAGCGCTTCGGTCAGCTCCACCGAGGCGCCCTGCACATCACCTTTCGGATCGACGTCGGCGACGATCACGTGCGCACCGCCCGTCAGTGCGGTCGTGACAACACCAGCGAAGGACGCGCCGGCGCCAGCGTCGTGACGCGACGCGAACACGTGAAGGTCGAGGTCGGCGCGGTCACCGGGGCGCGCCAGGCCGGCACCCGCCGCGACGATCTGGAAGTCGACGGTCTCGTGCAGCGGTCGATCCTCGTACGGCGCGACCATCACGCGCGCACGTTCCGACGAGAACGTCGAGCGGACCGTCGGGTGCCACTTCCGCGCGTCGAGCACGGCTCTCGCGAGGAGCAACATGCCGACCTCGTCGGCGCCCGGCTGCACCGCGACGCGACCGATCACATCGCCTGCCGACGCCGCGGCGGTGACGGCCACGCGGTCCTGCAGGTGCAGGCCACGCGGCTTCGCATCGTCCTGCGACACGAGGAGGAAGCGCGCGGTACCGTCTGCGACCATCGAGACGGCGGCGAGGTTGATGTCGCGATTGCGCCGACGCGCCTGCCGATAGTCCTGGAGCGCGTCGGCCGGGATGCGCGCCGTTGCTGCCGTCAGGTCGCGCGCTTCGGCATCGGTCGACGTGCCGGGCGCGAGCTCGGCATACCGCGCCAGTGCTTCGCGCCACGTCTCATTCGCGCCATCGGCAGTCGGCGCGAGACGCATGATGACGCTGGAGACGTAGATCGGCAGGTCGCGACGCGCGGCATGGACGTCGCGGAGGACGCGGAGTCGAGCGAGCGCCGTCGCCGTGTCGACACGATGGACCCGTGACGCGACCAGACCGCCGTACGCCAGCATGTCGGCCGAGACAATCAACGCGTCGAACGTCGTCCAGTCCTGCGCTCGTAACCACGTTGCGATTGCATCGGCGTTGCCTGGCGTGGTGAACCGCCCCAGCAGCGCGACCGGCGGCGCGACGACCTCGGCATGCGCCAGGCCGGCCAGCATCTGCGGATATTGCAGGCACACCGGCCTGTCGTCGAGCGGCACGAGCGCGATGCGAAGCCGTTTCGGCATCG
>DATJTM010000059.1:0-2825 GCA_035503395.1 Luteitalea sp. | reverse complement strand
GCATGAAGGCGAGCGGCGCCACCTCGATCGTGCCGCGTTCCAGCAGGCGTTCGACCTTGTCGGCCTCGAGCATGTCGTACAGCGCGTCGTAGAGCGGCCGCAGGTACGGGTTGACCTTCTCCTGGAGGTCGCCCGGCAGGAACCCGAGTTTCTCGCCGGCTTCGACCGCCGGCCGCGTCAGCACGATGCGACTGACCTTCTTGGCGAGCAACGCCGACACGGCCTGCGCCATCGCGAGGTACGTCTTGCCGGTGCCGGCCGGGCCGACCCCGAAGACGATGTCGTGCTTCTCGATGGCTTCGAGGTACTGCCGCTGGGTCGGCGTCTTGGGGACGATCTGCCGCTTGGCCGACGCCCGCACACTGCCCTTCAGGAAGTGGTCGCGGAGGTCGACCTCGGGGTGCTCGGCGACCAGGCGGATGGCGTCCTTCACTTCGCCCTTGGCGAAGCGGTAGCCGTCACGCAGCAGGGCCGCGAACTGGCCGACGAAGGCTTCGACCCGGTCGGCCCGGTCCTGCGTGCCTTCGACGACCAGGCCATGGCCGCTGGTGCGCACCGTGACGCCGAACAGGTCCTCGAGCAGGCGGAGATTGTCGTCGTAGGCGCCGAAGAGGACGTCGACGCCCTCGTCTGGAACCGGAATGGAACGCGAGGCAGAGGAAGCGATAGGTGACGCTAGCATGCCGCCCGCGGTCAGGCAAGCGGCCGCAGGTGCAGTTCCTTCCACTGCCGCGCATCCACGGTCGACGGCGCATCCGACATCAAATCGACGACCGCCGCGGTCTTCGGGAACGCCATCACGTCGCGGATGGACGACTCGCCCGCCAGGATCGCGACGATGCGGTCCAGGCCGAAGGCGATGCCGCCGTGCGGAGGCGTGCCGTACTCGAGCGCATCGATGAAGAAGCCGAACCGGAGCTTGGCGTCCTCGTCCGAGATGCCCAGCAGGCGGAACATCTGCCGCTGCATCTCCGGATCGTGGATACGGATGCTGCCGCCAGCGATTTCGCTGCCGTTGAGCACCAGGTCGTAGGCCTTCGCGCTGACTTCGCCGGGCGCCTCGGTGAGGCGCGGCAGGTCGGCATCGGCCGGCGCGGTGAACGGGTGGTGCATCGCCACCCAGCGCTGCTCGTCTTCGGCCCAGTCGAGCAACGGGAAGTCGACGACCCAGAGGAACTCGAAGCGCGAGTTGTCGATGAGGTTGAAGCGCTTCGCGAGCGAGAGGCGCAGCGCGCCGAGCAACTTGGAGACCTGCGCTTCAGTGCCGGCGGTCATCACCAGCAGCCCGTCGGTGCCGGCGCCCGACACCTCGAGCGCGCGCGTCAGCGCGTCCTCACCCAGCGCCTTGGCCGACGTCGCCAGGCCCTTCTCGGTGTGGCGTGCCCAGAGCAGCCCTCCCGCGCCCATCTCGATCGCTTCGGCGACGATCTTGTCGACTTCGGCGCGCGAGATCTTCGCGCCGCCCGGCACGACCAGGCCGCGCAGGACGCCGCCGCCCGCCAGAGCATCGCGCACCGGGCCGAACGGCGTCCCGGCGAACACCTCGCCGAGGTCCTGGATCTCCATGCCGAAGCGCAGGTCAGGCTTGTCGGAGCCGTACCGCGCCATCGCTTCCTTGTACGGCATGCGCCGGAAGGGCGTGGTGACTTCGACGCCGCCCGCCTTGAAGACCTCGGCGGTCACGCCCTCGATGAGGGAGAACACGAGCGGTTGCGACGCGAACGAGATCTCGACGTCGACCTGCGTGAACTCGGGCTGCCGATCGGCGCGCAGGTCCTCGTCACGGAAGCACTTGACGATCTGGAAGTAGCGATCGAGGCCGCCGATCATCAGGATCTGCTTGAAGATCTGCGGCGATTGCGGCAGCGCGAAGAACTCACCCGGATGCACGCGGCTCGGCACGAGGTAGTCGCGCGCGCCTTCGGGCGTGCTCTTGGTGAGAATCGGCGTCTCGATCTCGAGGAATCCGTTGGCGTCGAAGTACTGACGGAACGCCATCGCGATGCGGTGGCGCAACATCAGGTTCTTCTGCATGCGCTGCCGGCGCAGATCGAGATACCGGTAGCGCAGGCGTGTTTCCTCGGCGACGAAACTCTCGTCGGCGATGCCGAAAGGCGGACGACGCGCATCACTGAGGACGCGCAGTTCGCCGATGCGGACTTCGACATGCCCGGTCTCGAGCTTGTCGTTGACGGTCTCGGCCGCGCGCGGCGCCACCTGGCCGAGGATGGCGACGACCATCTCGGTCTTGAGCTTCTTGGCCTGCCCGAGCAGCGGTTCGGCCTCGGTCACCACCTGCGTCACACCATAGCGGTCGCGGATGTCCAGGAAGATGACCGCGCCCATGTCGCGGACGCGATGCACCCAACCGAGGAGCACGACCTCCTGACCGACGTGGTCGGGACGAAGTTCGCCGCAGGTGTGGGTTCTGTACAGTTCGCCGAGTAAGTCCATAGCTTCCGTAATTCGTAGCGGCCGGACTTGTCCGGCCGTACCGGGCATCAGTCCGGGTCAGGGGGCCGCGCCGGCCTGTTCCGGTCGCAGCGGAACCGCCCGACAAGTCGGGCGGCTACGTATTGGAACGAGGGGCCAACAGCGCTCGCAGCCGCGGCGCGGCATCAGCACGCGGCAGGCGCTGCTGCTCGCCCGTCCGAAGGTCCTTCACCGTGATCTCCCCCGCCGCCTTCTCGTCGTCGCCCTCGATGACGACGAGCGGGACGCCGGTGGACGCCGCGTACTTGAACTGCTTGCCGAGCTTGTCGGCGTCCGGATACACCTCGACGCGCAGGCTGCCGCGCCGCAGGTCGTGCGCCAGGCCGAGCGCA
>DATJTM010000058.1:0-2203 GCA_035503395.1 Luteitalea sp. | reverse complement strand
CCGGGCGGTGCCGTGACCGCGCTCGACGTGGCGATCGAGCAGAACGGACAGGCGATCCCGCTGGCGTCGATCGCGCAGCCGGGGCCCCTGACCTTCACGCCGGCGGCCGATCGCGTCGACGTGTCCGGCGAGATCGGCCGTCAGGTGAGCCCGGCGCTGCGGCAGGGGCCGGCCGCGCTCGTCGTCACGGCGACGCGGCCCGTGCTCTTCGGCCTGCGCCAGGTGACCTCGACCTTCCGCAAGGATCTGCAGGTGCGGCTGACACCGCCGACGGTGTCCGTGCTGTCGCAGTTCCACTTCATCAACCAGGGCGGCGCCGAACTCGTCGTCTATCAGGTCAACCCGGCCGACGTGGAGTCAGGGGTCCGGGTCGGCGACCGCGAGTATCCGGGTTCGCCCGCTGCCGGCGCCGGTATCCCCAACGCGCCGCCGGGGCTGCGCGTCGCCTTCTTCCCGTTCCTCTACAACCAGGCCACCTCGACACCGGTGACCGTGTGGGCGCGGGACGTCGCCGGCAACACCGCGCGCGCCTCGTTCGAATCGCGCGTCAACGCCAAGCAGTTCCGCAAGAGCACCATTCCGCTCGACGATGCGTTCCTGCAGAAGGTGGTGCCGTCGATCCTCGAGCAGACGCCCGATCTGAAGGTCAGCGATCCCGGCAACATGCTCGAGAGCTACCTGACGATCAATCGGGACCTGCGCAAGCGGAACGCCGATATGCTGCGGACGATCGGCCGCACCAAGACGTCGAAGGAGATCCTCTGGCGCGGTCCGTTCCGCCAGATGATGAATTCGGCCGTCGAGGCCGGCTTTGCCGACGACCGCACGTACGTGTATCAGGGCAAGCCCGTCGACCAGCAGGTGCACCTCGGGTTCGACCTCGCGTCCACGCAGAACGCGCCCGTCCACGCCGCCAACCGCGGCACCGTGGTCTTTGCCAGCTTCTTCGGCATCTACGGCAACTGCGTGATCGTGGACCACGGCCTGGGGCTGCAGTCGCTCTACGCCCACCTCAGCTCGATCGGGGTGCAGGAAGGTCAGACGGTCGAGATGAACGCGGAGCTCGGGCGCAGCGGCCAGACCGGCCTGGCCGGAGGCGACCACCTCCACTTCACGATGTTGCTGCACGGCGAGGCGGTCACCCCGGTCGACTGGTGGAGTTCGCAGTGGATCGAGGACCGCGTGATGCGGAAGCTCCGTGCCGTTGGCGCGCCCGCGGCGCCGGCCGACGCCGCTCCTGCATCCCGATAGCTCCGGGGGCGGCCCCCCGGGGACGCGCCGGAGATCGTCCCGGCCAACCGGGGACGGGCGTCTTATAATTCAAGGTCGGGTCACCGGTCGGAGGGACCGGCCGGGATCCGCGCCTGTCATGCCGCCGCACGCCGTTGCCTATCCCCTGGTGTCCAGCCGGGTGTCGGACTACCTGCAGCTCACCAAGCCGCGGCTGAACCTGCTCGTCGTGTTCACGACCGGTGCCGGCTACTGGCTCGGCGTGGCCGGGCACGTCGACCCGTGGACGCTGTTCCACGCCGTGGTCGGCACCGCGCTCGTGGCAGGCGGATCGGCGGTCTTCAATCAACTCTACGAGTCCGACGTCGACCTCCTGATGGCGCGGACGCGACTCCGCCCGCTGCCCGACCGGCGACTCACCCCGGTGAATGCCTATGTGTTCGGCCTGGTGCTGACGGCCCTGGGCCTCGGGCAGCTCGCCTTCGGCGTCAACTACCTGAGCGCCGTCGTCGCCTTCGCGACGTTCGTGAGCTACGTGGTGTGGTACACGCCGATGAAGCGCCGGTCGTCGCTGGCCACCGTGGTCGGTGCGATCCCGGGTGCGTTGCCGCCGGTGATCGGCTGGGCGGCGGCCACCAATGCCCTCACGCGTGAAGCCTGGCTGCTGTTCGCGATTGTCTTCCTGTGGCAGATGCCGCACTTCCTGGCGCTGGCGTGGCTGTTCCGCGAGGAGTACGAGCGAGCCGGCTTCCCGGTGCTGCCGGTCGTCGAGCCGAGCGGCCGCAGCACGGCGCGTCAGACCGTGATGTACACGGCGGCGCTGTTGCCCGTGAGCCTGGCGCCGGCGCTGATGGGCCTCGCCGGTCCTCTCTACTTCATCGTCGCGCTCGTGCTCGGCGTGGCGTTCCTGGCGCTGGCGATGCGATTCGCCTGGGACCTGCACCGCCGCTCGGCGCGTCAGTTGTTCCTGGGG
>DATJTM010000057.1:0-9327 GCA_035503395.1 Luteitalea sp. | reverse complement strand
GCGCTTCCGCCAGGTCGGCGACGTTCGGGGACTGGGGCTCATGATCGGATTCGAGCTGGTGCGCGATCAGAACAGCAAAGAACGGGCGCCCGAACTGCGCGACCGCATCCAGGAGATGGCGTTCGAACGCGGCCTGTTGGTGCTCGGCGCCGGCCGCAATACGATTCGCCTCTCGCCGCCGCTGGTGCTCAGCCGCGAACAGGCCGCCATCGCGATCGACATCCTCGATCAGGCGATAGGCACGGTGTCCCGGCAATACGGCGTCTCCGCCTGACGCGCCTCCCAAGGAGTCCACGATGAACCGTCGCATGTTGCTCAAGCGCGCCGCCGGCGCCGTCACCGCCGGCGCTGCCGCCATCCTCCCGAAGCCGACCTTCGCCGCGCAGTCGGGCGATGCCACCCTCGGTCATGGCGCGTTTCGCTACCGGCAGGTGGCCGGCTGGGGCCAGCTCGAGCCGTCGCAGGTCCCGGTCAAGGACTGTCACGCCATCACCGAGAACAAGGCCGGCCAGATCGTCCTGCTGACCAACGACACCCGTAACAACATCATCACGTATACGGGTGACGGCAAGTTCGTCGCCAAGCGTGAGGACCGCTTCCCTGCGGCGCATGCCCTGGAGTTCCGTCTCGATCGTCGTGGCGACGAGATGCTCTGGGTGACCGACCACCAGTCGTCGACCATCGCGATGCTCACGCCTGACGGTCGCGAGGTGAAGAAGATCGACGCCTCGGCACTCGCGGCGAAGTATCCGGACCTCACCAAGTACCACGCGACGAACGTCGCCGTGCTCAAGGACGGCGACTTCTTCATCAGCGACGGCTACGGCTCGCACTTCATCCACCACTTCGATCCCGACTGGAAGTACATCGCGACGTTCGGCGGCGCCGGAACGGCGCCCGAGCATCTGAAGCAGCCGCACGCCGTGTGGGTCGACACGCGCAAGGGCCGCGAGGAATTGCTCGTCTGCGATCGCGCCAACGCGCTGCTGAAGTGGTTCTCCACCAAAGGCGAACTGCTGCGCACGGTTGCCGTGCCCGGCACGCAACCGAGCAACATCGCGCCGATGGCCAACGGCCACATCGCGATCGCCAGCCTCAACGCGATGATCCTGATCCTCGACGCCAACGATCGCGTCGTCTCGGTCATCGGCGGCGAAGCGCCGGCCTACGACGGCAACACGCTGAAGCCGCTGGTCGTCAGCGCGGCGACGCCGTTCATCCACCCGCACGACGTGTACGTCGACAAGGCGGGCGCGGTGTATGTCGCGCAGTGGAACTCGAAGCAGACCTACCCGCTGAAGTTCGAGCCGGTCAAGGGCTGACGCCGTCGGGCGCTGTCGCGCGGAACCGACCGACAAGTCGGTCGGCTACGAACAGGACGTGTGTGACTCTTGCTGGAGGGTAGGGCGCCTCTTCCGCCTTCGCCAAGGCTACGGCGCGACAGGCTGAGGCGCCCGATCGGGACGGTGGCGGGTAGGGATGTCCCGGCGTTTGCGGACAGGTAGGGCCCGTTGTCCCAACGCGGCCCTGCGCGCGCCCTACAACTTCACGAACAGACGTCGCTTGTACATCCAGCCGCAGATCGCCATCCAGATCAGCAGGTACGCGGTGGAGCACAGCAGCGACGCGAGCGCGAGGTCGGGAATGCCGGCGGCGAAGACCCGCTGGTAGGCCCAGTCCCACAACGACAGGCGCGTGCCCGCACCGCCGTCGACGGTTGCCACGTTCAACAGCTTGGCCACCAAACCCGATGCCAGGTACGCGAAGATGGCGTTGCTGCCCAGCCACAGGAACGGCGTGGTCCACGCCGGCGGCACGCGTCGCGCCATGTCCACGGCGCGCACGCAGGCTGCGAGCGCCAGCATCGCGAGGCCGGCCGTGTAGAGCACGTACGTGCTCGTCCACAGCATCTTGTTGATCGGGAACACCAGCGAGTCGCGTACCGACGGCTCGCCGATGATGCCGAGCCCGATCAAGGGCTGAGAGCCGCCCCAGAACCAGCTGACGATCACCGCGACGGCGCCGATCATCGAGAGCCGCGAGACCGCCCCCATCGATGCCCCGCGTGCGCGAAGGATCGCGGCGGTCAGAACGCCGGCCTGCGTCGTCACGATCGACGGAAACGACGACAGCAGGCCATTGGCGTCCCAGGTGCGGTTGCCGTACCCGAGGTGACGTCCCATGGTGAGCTGATCGAGCCAGGCGACCCAGTTGTCCGACGCGAACTCGCGCGTCATCGGCACCACGCCGGCACCGGGCACCGGCACGAAGGCGAGCAGGATCCAGTAGCCGACGAGCAGCCCCGTCGCGACGATCGCCTTGAGGCGCGTCGAGGCATAGACCTCGAGCGCGGTGACGGCGACGTAGCAGAACGCAATCCGCTGCAGCACGCCGGGGATGCGGAACGTGTCGAGCGCGCTGTTGAGGAACGGGAAGTTCTTCTCGAAGACGCCCAGCGCGAACAGAATCGCGCCACGGATCAGCGCGTGTCTCAGGATCTCGGCGTCGGTGGCGCCGGCCCGCCGCCGGGCGGCCACCGAGAAGGGCAGCGCGACGCCGACGATGAAGAGGAAGAACGGGAAGATCCAGTCGGTGGGCGTGGCGCCGTGCCAGGGCACGTGCTGGAGTGCCGCGTATCCCGCTTCGGAGCTGCCCTGCTTGTTGACGAGCAGCATCGCGGCAATCGTCACGCCGCGGAACACGTCGAGCGACAGCAGGCGGGTCGTGGATCGCTGCACCGTCGTCGCCGCGAGTGGGGCAGTGGCGACGTTCATGCCGGGCGTGCCTCGCGGACGATCATCGGCCACCCTCGGGTAAGGCGAAGGCGACGTAACTGTCGCCGGACTTCGTGTTCATCTTGCCGCCGCCCGCAGCGATCACGACGAACTGACGGCCGTTGACGACGTAGGTGGCCGGCGTGGCGTAGCCACCGGCCGGCAGGGACGTTTCCCAGAGCGTCTTGCCGGTCTTCATGTCGAAGGCGCGGAACTTCTCGTCGTTGGTAGCGCCGATGAACAGCACGCCACCTGCGGTGATGGCCGGCCCGCCGTAGTTCTCGGTGCCGGTCGGCGGGTCGGTCTTCTTGCGCGCCTCGGGCCGATCGCCGAGCGTGACCTGCCAGGCGATGCGGCCCTTGCCGACGTCGATGGCCGTCAGGCTGCCCCACGGCGGCGTGACGCCGGGATAGCCCTTGTCATCGAGCAGACGGGTGTAGCCGCTGAAGGTGTACGGGATGTCGGGCAGGCCCTCGTCGCCGGAGCGCACGCCTTCCTTCGGCGCGTCGCCGAACAGGTAGGCGACGATTTCAGAGCGCTGTTCCTTCGAGAGCGACTGGAACGGTGGCATCTGCCCCTTGCCGAAGGCCACGACCTCGGTCGCCGCGTCGCGACTCAGGCGCTTGTCGACGTCGATCAGCGACGGCACCACGCGGGCGGTGTCGCCCTGGCGTTCGAGGCCGTGGCAGACGGCGCAGTTCACCTGGTACTGGCGACGGCCGCGAGCGACCTGCGTGGTCTCCTTGCTGCGATCGATCGGCACCATGTGCGTGATCCACGCCATGTCGTTCGAGTTGACGAAGTAGTAGCCGCTCGCGGCGTCGAAGGCCTGGCCGCCCCATTCGGCGCCACCGTCGAAACCCGGGAAGATGACGGTGCCTTCTTCGCTCGGTGGCTGCCACTTGTGGAACGGCTTGGCGCCGGCCAGTTGCGCAAGCACGTGGGCGCGGGCCTCGGGCGTGCGCGTGGTGACGATCGCCTCGCTGAACTGCTGTCGCGAGAACGCCGGCAGCGTCGAGCGCGGCTGCGTTGGCGACGCCTGCTCGCCCTTGAGCGTGCTCGCAGGGATCGGGATTTCCTCGATGGGATACAGGGGCTTGCCGGTCTCGCGTTCGAACACGAACAGCTCGCCGGTCTTGGTCGCCTGCATCACGACGTCGACGGCGCGGCCGTCCTTGGTGACGGTGCCGAGGATCGGCGCCGTCGGCAGGTCGCGATCCCAGAGGTCGTGGTGGACGAACTGGAAGTGCCAGACGCGCTCGCCGGTGTCGGCCTTCAGCGCGAGCAGGGAGTTCGCGTAGAGATTGTTCCCGAGCCGGTTGCCGCCCCAGAAGTCGAACGCGGCCGAGCCGGTCGGCACGAACACGAGCCCGCGCGCGACGTCGACGCTCATGCCCGACCAGTTGTTGGCCGAGCCGATCCGCTGCCAGGCGTCGGCCGGCCAGGTCTCGTGTCCGGGCTCGCCGGGACGCGGGATGGTGTGGAAGATCCAGCGTCGCTTGCCGGTGCGCACGTCGAACCCGCGGATGTGGCCGGGCGCGGCCGGCCCGGGGCCTTCCGACATGCGCGTCGGCACCAGGATCACGTCCTTGTAGATCGTGCCCGGTGTGCTCGACATCACCGAGAGGCCCGTGGTGTCGGCGTCGAGGTCCTGGCGCAGGTCGATGCGTCCATTGGTCCCGAAGGTGGCGACCGGTGAGCCGGTGCCGGCGTCGAGCGCGTACAGGTACGGGCCGGCCGACATGAACACGCGTCGCTCGGCACCCTCAGCCCAGTAGGTGACGCCGCGGCTCACGCCGACGGCGTTGCTGCCGGGCGCGTCCTTGAACGGATCGAAGACCCAGCGCTCGCGACCGGTGGCCGCGTCGAGCGCAAACACCTTGAGCTGTGCCGAGGCGCCATACAGGACGCCGTCGACGACGATGGGGTTGGTCTGGATCTGGGACCGGTTGTCGGCTCGCGCGTCGCCGGTGCGATAGGTCCACGCGACCTGCAGGCGCCCGACATTGGCCGGCGTGATCTGCGCGGCCGGCGAGAACGACGTGTGGGCGACGTCCGCCCCGTGCGCGGACCAGTCGATGCGCGTCGCCGGCTGCGTCCACACCTGTCCGCAGCCCAGCACGACGATCGACGTGACGATCAGGGTCGGAAAGCGACGCGACATGGGAAGTGGTCGCAGTGTACTGCACGATCCGATAGGATTCGGCGCCATGGCCGATACGTTCTCTCCCACTGCGGCGTCGCGCCGCGCCTTCCTTGCAAGCGGGGTGATGGCTCCCGCGGCGGCAGCATTGCTACCGGTCTCGGCTGCGGCCCAGGCGCCCGCCGGCGGAACCCCGCACGTGCTCAAACTCGGTGCGGTGACCTACAACATCGCCAAGGACTGGGACGTCCCGACGATCATCAAGAACCTCTCGACGGTCGGCTACGACGCGGTCGAGCTCCGCACGACCCACGCCCATGGCGTCGAGCTGGCCCTGACCGCGGCGCAGCGAGCCGAGGTCCGCAAGCAGTTCGAGGCGTCGCCAGTGAAGATCGGCGGGCTCGGTACGATCTGCGAGTTCCACGCCGCCGACCCGGCGGTGCTGCGCAAGAACGTCGACGAGACGAAGCAGTGGGTGCAGCTCGCGAAGGACCTGGGTTGCCCGAGCGTCAAGGTGCGGCCGAACGGCCTGCGCAAGGACGTCCCCGAGGAACAGACGCTCGAGCAGATCGGCAAGGCGTTGAAGGAGTGTGGCCAGGCGGCTGCCGACGCCGGCGTGCGCATCCAGGTCGAGGTGCACGGGGCCGAAACGCAGCGCATCCCGCGCATGGTGAAGATGCTCCAGTACGCCGACCGGCATCCGGGCGTGTGGATTTGCTGGAACTCGAACCCGACCGACCTCATGGACGGCGGCTTCGAGAAGAACTTCGCACTGCTCAAGGACCGGATCGGGCAGATCCACATGCGCGATCTGTACGTCGAGGAGTACCCCTGGCAGCGGCTCATCTCGTCGCTGCAGGCGATGAAGTTCCCGGGCTACTGCTTCGCGGAGCTCGGCGACGTGACCAGCGATGGTGTCCGCGTGCTCCGCTACTTCCGCGGCATGTTCCGTCAGTTCGAGGGCATCGTGAAGCCGTCGCTCACGGCCTGACGATGTCGGCCGCGCGTCGGCAGCAGAATTTGCCACGCGCGCGGCCCACTCTTTTCGAACTTCTTGCCCTTTTCGCCCTTTGGACTTTTGCTTGGCAGCGTTCTGACGCCGCCCGATCGATGGTAAGCATCCTGCAACGCATGCAGGCATGCGACGAGCCGGGCGTGCCACCGCTTCCATTCCGCTCCCGGCGCCACCCGACGACCCGCGCCAGCACCTCGGGACCGACGGCGAAGCCGCGGCGGCCGACGCCCTCATTGCCGCGGGCTACGTCGTCCTCGAACGGCGCTTCCGGTGTGCGTACGGCGAGATCGACCTGGTCTGCCGGCATGCCGACGCGCTGGTGTTCGTCGAGGTGAAGACGAGGCGCGACGAGGCCTTCGGGGGCGGCGCGGCGGCCGTCACCTGGCGCAAGCAGCGGACGATCGTCCGGGTTGCGCAGACCTTCCTCGCGCGCGGGCAGTTGCACCACCTGCCGTGCCGCTTCGACGTCGTGGTGGTCAGCTGGCCCCAGGGCGCGCCGCCCCGGACGCACATCATCCCGGCCGCGTTCGATGCCGGGTGAAGGGGTTGACGGGTCGCGGTCGACCGAGAGCGCGGCCGTCGCCGCCGGAGGCACCCGGTGTGGTCGGCAAAGAGGATGGAGACGGCCCTCGAGAGGCCCGAAGGGGCTTGCGTCCGGACGTCATTCCTGTGCTACACTTCGGGGTCGCAGTCGCTCGGCATGAGCGGGAATAACTCAGTGGTAGAGTGCGACCTTGCCAAGGTCGAAGTCGCGGGTTCGAATCCCGTTTCCCGCTCCAATCTCCGCCTCACCTGACCGCGCACCCACCTTCAGGCTGGCGCCGTAGCCAAGTGGTAAGGCAGAGGTCTGCAAAACCTCCATCCCCGGTTCGAATCCGGGCGGCGCCTCCAAGACATCCCAGCATTTCCCGGGTTCACTTCCCATCCCGGCGCGTCACCGCGCGGACGCGGGCCGATGGCGCCGAGCCCGTTGACCGCTTCGAGGATCTTTGTCGTCCTCGAGCATCACCAGGTCGGCCTGTGCTCGAGTGCGACCCACCCGTCGCGCACCCGGGTGAGCGCCGAGTACATGCCGACCCGCCGGTAGGCACGGTCGACGTCGACCGCCAGGCCGTCGGTGATCCCCGAAAGCACCAGCACGCCGCCATGTGCCACGCGCTGCGCCAGCACCGGAGCCATCTCGATCAAGGGCGCCGCCAGCACGTTGGCCATCACCAGCGGCCAGCGACCGTCGACGGCGGACGCATCGCCGGCGACGAGCGCGAACCGGTCCTCGAGACCATTCAATCGAGCGTTCTCGGTCGCCACCGCCAGAGCCGCAGCCTCGATGTCGAGACCCGTGGCCCGGGCGACGCCGAGGCGCAGCGCCGCAAGCGCGAGGATGCCTGACCCGGTGCCGACGTCGAGCATCGAGTCGATGGTTGCGTCGTCGACCAGGTCCTGCAGAATCTCGACGCAGAGCGCGGTCGTGGGATGGAGGCCCGTGCCGAACGCCGGGCCGTCTGCGAGCCGGATCGTGTCGCCGTCCAGTGGCGCGTCTGCGGGCACCAACTGCAATCGACCGATGCGCGTGGCTCTCGGCGTAAGGACCCAGACGGACCCATCGTCGCGTCCGACTGCCGCCGACGCCGAGACCTCGCCGACGAGGGGGACGAGGCGCTCCAGGGTGAGGTCGTCAGGCACGATCGCCGCGAGCGCACCGTCGGTGGCCACGTCGACGTCGAGCGCGCCGAACTCGATCAGCGCGTCGAGCGCGCCCGGGAGCGGATGACGGATGTCGACGCGGTAAGGCACGGAGCCGGATTCAGGACTTGCAGCGCGCGTCGTCGCGGTTGACGAAGTAGGGCCGATAGGCCTTCGACGTGCGCGTCATGCAGCCGGTCAGGTCGAGCAGCCGGATGTTGCGGAACTCCACCGGCTGGCTCTCGGCCTGCAGACCGATGTAGCCCGAGGTCAGCAACGTCCCGTCGATCTTGATCGCCGGATCGAACCCGGTGGCCACACCGCCGCCGATCGACGGCCGTTCGAACTCCAGCACCAGTTGCCGATCGATGAAGTGCCGGACGGACTCGCCGCCCAGGACCTCGACCTGTACCGACACCCACGCGCCGTCCTCCACGTACCTGCGTGACGAGGAGTTGGTGCAGTGCGCCTTCACCAGCGCACCCTTCATGTAGATGTCGGTGCCCGGCGTGCACACGTTCATCGTCGTCTGGTTGCCCGCCAGGAACTGCGCCTCGACCGAGATCGGCCAGTCCTGATCCTTGAGGATCGACTTCGGTGCCTGGCTGTGCACCATCACGCCGCTGTTCAGGCGCGCGTAGCTCGGGCCGCCCTTCTGCTGCGGCCCCTGAATCCGATACTCGAGCGCCAGCACGTAATGCGAGAAGGGCGTGTCGTAGAACAAGTGCCCGAAGCGCGCCCCGAACTCCTCGCCGTACTTGTCATAGCGCACGGCGATGGCGCCGTCGACGACGCGGAAGGTGTCGGCGTAGTTGTCGCCGACCTCGTGGTGCGCGAGCTTGACCGTCCATCCCGTCAGGTCACGGCCGTTGAACAACGCCTGCCAGTCGGCGTCCGGCGCGTCGCGCCAGGATCCCGGTTGAGGAGCGACGGCGGTCTGCACGAGCAGGCCGAAGAGGCACAGCGACCGGATCAGCATCGTCATGGGTGTCCGCAGCGTATCCGATGGCGACCCGGGCGAACAGGGGCGGCCGCCGGAGGGCGACTATCTGACGCCCCACTCCCAGAGGCCGTACGAGACTTTCCTGTCGAGTGGGTGTCCACCGTTGCGCGCGGCGAGCGCCACCTGACCCCGATGGTGGGCCTCGTGCGCGAACAGATAACCGACGAACGCGGTGACGTGCGGCTTGAAGCCCCTGACGCGCCCGTCGCCAGCAGCGGCCTCGTCGACGAGCGTGGCGATGGCCGCGGCCGACGCGCCGAGGGACGCCGACAGGCCCGCGCGGTCGACAGCACTGCCCGTGCCCAATTTCGACAGGCCCGCCATGAGTTCCGGCCTGGCCGACATCAGCCACATCAGGCGAACGTCGTGGGCGTGTGCGAAGAGGTCACGGATGGTTCGCTTGCCCGTCCCGATCGGCAGCGGCAGGGCGGCGTCGGCGATGCCGTCCAGCAGGTACTGCGTGATGCGTGCGTTGATCGCCCAGGTATCGCTCAGCGGATGCGGCATGAGGCATTGTCGATCACGGTGGTACAGTCGACCCACCATGACATCGGGCGCCAAGGCGGCGTGCGCACTGAGCCTGTCGATGCTGCTGGCGACCGCGGCGTCGGCCGAAGAACGGGCGCTCTTCAACGGACGCGACCTGACCGGCTGGACGCACGTCGGCAAGGGGCAGGTGGTGGTCAAGGACGGACTGCTCAAGACCGAG
>DATJTM010000056.1:0-9603 GCA_035503395.1 Luteitalea sp. | reverse complement strand
AGGAACTCGAAGGCAACCTGGCCACGCTCGGTGGCGCGTTCTGCTTCATGCCGCGACAGGCGATCGCCAACGTGTGGCAGCTCGGCACCTCGTTCCTCGGATTGCTGTGGGGCGCCGCGCCCCTGCCGCTCGCCGATGCGGCGGTGCAAACGCGCGTCCACCAGGGGATGGCGTACGCGTGGCCGGTCCTCGGTGCGTACCTCCTGATCGTCGCCGGAGTCGTGGTGTGGTCCTGGCGGACGCTGTGGGCGCGTCGCCAGACGCCGCTGGCGCAGTTGGGCGTGTTCCTCGTCCTCGTCGGTGCGCAGTCGGTCGGCGTGTATGCCGTCAGCCGCTGCGGACCGATGTCGGTGCTCACGGTGCGCTATGCCTTGCTCGGCATCTTCGTGCCGACCGGCCTGGCGCTGCTCGCGTGGAGCACCGATGCGCCGCGCCTGCTCCGGCAGGGAGTGATCACGGCGTTCGTCGCGTTGACCGCCCTGAACGGCTGGACGCACCTGCAGCTGTGGCGAGAGCAGCTCGCCGGTATGCCGGTCCCCAATCGTGCGCAGCTGGCGCGGGCACTCGAGGCGCGCGGCATCCGGTACGCGCGCAGTGACTACTGGACCGCGTACTACGTCGACTTCGTGTCGCAGGAGCGCGTCACCGTCGGCGCCGACGCCCTGTCTCGCGTGGACATCTACGAACGCGCCCTGGCCCAGCACGCCGCCGACGTCGTGCGCCTCAGCACGACACCCTGCGACGACGGCAGTCCGGAGATCGTTCCCGGCTACCATGTCTGTCGCGACGCCGCGCCGTGAACGACACGTCTGCCCACGCCTCACCAGTCGCCACGCTTCGCGCGTACGTCGCGATCGCCCGGCCCGATCACTGGTTCAAGAATGCCTTCATGGTGCTGGGCGTGTTGCTGGCGGTCTCGTACCAGCCCGACGCGCTGCTCGGCGCCGCGGCAGCGGCGCGGCTGCTGCTGGCGGTCGTCGCCACGTGCCTGGTCGCCTCGAGCAACTACGTCCTCAACGAGATCCTCGACGCGCCGCACGATCGTCACCACCCGCTGAAGCGGCAGCGGCCGATTCCGTCGGGCCTGGTCTCGATCCCGATCGCGTACGTCGAATGGATCGCGCTCGCCGTCGTGGCCGGCGCGCTGGCGTGGCGGGTCAACTGGCCGTTCTTCCTGTCGGCGGTGTGGCTGTGGGTGATGGGCGTGCTGTACAACGTGCCGCCGGTCCGCACCAAGGAGTGGCCGTACCTCGACGTGCTGAGCGAGTCGGTCAACAACCCCATCCGGCTCTGGCTCGGCTGGTTCGCACTCGTCGACAGCCACCTGCCGCCGATCTCGCTCGCGATTGCGTACTGGATGGCCGGGGCGTTCCTGATGGCCGTCAAGCGCTACGCCGAATACCGGCACATCGGCAATCCGGCCGTGGCGATGGCGTACCGTCGCTCGTTCCGGCACTACACCGAGGAGCGGTTGCTCATCTCCATCCTGTTCTACGCGGTGGTCGGGGCGGTCTTCGGCGGCATCTTCATCGTCCGGTACCACGTCGAACTCGTCTTCTGCGCGCCGTTGATTGCCGGCCTGTTCGCGCACTACCTCAAACTGGGAATGCTGGCCGACAGCCCGGCGCAGCGCCCCGAGCGGCTCTATCGCCATGCCGGCTTCATGGCGTACCTCACGATCTGCCTCGTGACGTTCGCCGTGCTGTTGTTCACGCGAATGCCGGGCCTCTACAGGTATCTCGAGGTCGAACCGTCGACGATGCGGGAGTTGTGGCATGTGGGATCGGACGAGGGGACGCCGGCAGTGAAGGCAGACGACACCATGGACGACCTGTCCCGCGACTATGTACGCCTCGTCCTCGCGCTCGGCGTGCACGACCCCGATGCCGTCGATGCGTTCTACGGGCCGGCCGACGTGCAGCAGGCCGTCACCCAACGACGGGAGCCGTTGCCGGCCGTCCGCGCGCAGATCGCCGTCCTGCGCCGGTCGCTCGAGGCGCGGCCGGTGCCGACCAGCGCAGACGACGCGTGGCGCCTCCGGATGCTGCGCGCGCAGGCGCGGGCGCTCGACACCCGCGCCGCGATCACGGCGGGGGAGCGCTTCGCGTTCGATGCCGAATCGCTCGCCCTCTACGCCGCCGCCGCCCCGACCCACGACGAAGCCCACTTCGACGCGCTGCTGGTCTCGCTCGAAGGGGCGCTGCCGGGCAGCGGCACGCTGGCCCAGCGGTACGAAAGATACCGGGCGGCGTTCATCATTCCGCCTGATCGTCTCGACCGCGTCTTCCGCGCGGCGATTGCCGCCTGCCGCGAGCGGACGCTGGCTCACGTCGCGCTGCCAGCTGGCGAGTCGTTCACGCTGGAGTACGTGCGCGACAAGCCCTGGAGTGGCTACAACTGGTACAAAGGGCGCTACCAGAGCGTCATTCAGGTCAACACGGACTTACCGATCTTCATCGACCGGGCGCTCGACCTCGCGTGTCACGAAGGGTACCCGGGCCACCACGTCTACAACGTGTTGCTCGAGCAGGGCCTCGTGCGCGAGCGCGGCTGGGCCGAGTGGTCGATCTACCCATTGTTCTCGCCACAGAGCCTGATCGCCGAGGGAACGGCGAACTTCGGCATCGCCGTCGCCTTCCCGCAGGAACAGCGGCTGATCTTCGAGCGCGACGTGCTCTATCCGCTGGCCGGTCTCGATCCCTCGCGGGCCGAGCAGTACCAGGAGGTGCAGCGGCTGGCCGGACAGCTGGCCTACGCCGGCAACGAGGCGGCGCGTCGGTACCTCGATGGCGGTGCGACGGTCGACGTCGCCGTCGCCTGGCTCGAACGGTATGCGCTCATGAGCCGCGAACGGGCTGAGCAGCGCGTGCGCTTCTTCGACCGGTATCGCAGCTACGTGATCAACTACAACCTGGGCGAAGACCTGGTGGAGCAGTACGTCGACGCGCAGGGTGGCGTCGCCGGGGCGCCGGACCGTCGGTGGCAGGTGTTCCTCGATCTGCTGCGCCGCCCGAAGCTGCCGTCGGAACTGGTGTCGCCACGATGACCCGTCGCCTCCTGCTCCTCGTGCTGCTGGGCGGCATCATCGCCTGCAACGGGCAGGCGTCCTACACGCCGGAAGAGGCAACCAGGGCGAAGACATCCATCGAGACGGTGCAGATGCGCGACCTGACCAGCGGACCCGGTGACGTTGCCGAACCAGGCCGTCGTCTGCGCGTCCACTACAGTGGCTGGCTGTTCGACCCGCAGGCGGACGGCCGTCGTGGTCGCGCCTTCGACTCGTCACGGACGACAGGACGGCCCTTTGAGTTCGTGCTCGGAGGCGGACAGGTGATCCCGGGTTGGGACCGTGGCATCGCCGGCATGAAGGAAGGCGGCCGCCGTGAACTGATCGTCCCGTCGCGGCTCGCCTATGGCGCCAGCGGTCAGGCGCCGTCGATACCGCCCGACGCCACGCTTGTGTTCGAGGTCGAACTGCTCGACGTGCGCTGAAGGCCGCTGGCCGCGGGCCGCGGCCGCCAGTGCGTGACGTGTCGCGCGACCAGGTCGACCAGCAGCGCACTCGACACCGGCTTGCGGGCCGAGTCGGTGAAGCCATGCGATCGCAGCGACGCTTCGCGATCCTCGCCGCTGCCCGAGATGGCGATGATCGGTCCTTCGTATCCGCCCCGCCGCAACTCCATCGCCGTGGTCAGGCCGTCCTGATCGGGCATGTCGAGATCGAGCAGCACCGCATCTGGGGCCAGCGCCTCCGTGCGGGCCACGGCCTCCCGGCCGGTCTCCGCCGTCGCGATGCGCGCACCTGCCGACGCCAGGACCACGGCGAACAACTGGCGGATGTCCTCGATGTCGTCGCAGATGAGGATGAGCGGACCGCTGACGTCCGTATCGTCGATAGCGTCCGGGCGACTCACGACGTGGGTCTCGGGCGCTTCGGCCTGGAGGGCCGGCACCGTCAGCGTGAAGCAGCTGCCGTGTCCTGCCGTCGACATGGCCTCGAGCTCGCCGCCCAGCAGGCGCGCCAGGCGGCGCGAGACGCTGAGGCCCAGACCGGTGCCGCCGGCCCGCACCGCGCGTGGATCGCCAAGCTCGAATTCGTCGAAGACCCGCGACAGGACCTCCAGCGACATGCCCAGCCCGGTGTCACGCACCGACATCGTCAGCGTGTCGGCCTGCCAGGTCACTTCGAGGTGAATCAACCCGGCCTCGGTGAACTTCATGGCGTTGCCGAGCAGGTTGAGCATCACCTGGCGAATCCGCAGGGCATCCAGCCGCAGGTAGTCGGGCACGGCCGGCGCCACATCGGCATAGAGCACGACGCCCTCGTGCCTGGGAAGCCCCTCGACCGTCGCGAGGACGTCGCGCACCAGTTGCCGGATGAGCACCGGTCGGAGATCGACGCGGGCGCGCCCGAGCGCGAGTGTCGCGTCGTCGAGCAGGTTGTTCACCAGTTGCAGCAGATGTGCGCCGTTGCGCGTGATGACGCGCGCGTACTCGCGGGTGCTGTCGGCGTCGGGCCGATCGACGATCAGGCGACCGAAGCCGAGGATCGCCGCGACCGGTGTGCGCAGTTCGTGGGCGACGTGGTTCAGGAACTGCGTCTTCAGCTCGGACGCGCGCTCGGCACTCCAGCGCTCGGCCTCGAGACGCACCCGCTCGCGACGGAGGCGGGCCACGTCGACCGCCTCGAGGGCCGCGCCGGCGATTGCCACCGCGACCAGCGGTCCGTGCAGCCAGATGCGGTGCTGCGCGACCAGGAGGAGCGCCAGCGCCACCGCGATCACGGTGAACCACCCGACGATCACCGCCACTCCTGACGGCCAGGCGTGTTCGGGCCAGGCGGCGCGCACCCACAGCAGCACGACGAGGCCGATCGCCAGCAGCGTCAGGTCGGGTATCCACGTACGCGGCCTCAGCACGGCTCCGTCGCGCATCAGCACCGTGGCGAGGCGGAGGAACTCGACGCCTGGCAGGCGCCCCGCGGGTGTCTCGATGCTGGCCTCGAGCAGCACCGCCGTGGCGCCGATGAACACCTGGCGGCCGCGCACCCTCGCATCGAGCGCGACCGTCTGCGCATCGGGCGTGATTGCGGCGCGGACGAGATCGACGAGCGGCAGGCTGTCTGCCTCGAGCTGGCGCGGGTACCGGAGTTCGGTCTGTCCGGCCTCATCGACGGGCAGACGCACGTCGCCGGCGACGATGCTCCGCCCTCGCCAGGTGCGGTCGACCGTCACCGACGCATCCGGTCGAAGCAGCGGAGCCAGGGACAGGGCTGGCAGATGCGTGCCGGCAATGTGCGTCAGCAACGGAACGCGACGGACAACGCCATCCGCGTCGGGCACGACGCTGGCGACGGCGAGCTGCGCCTCCGCCTGCAATTCGGTCCGCGGCCCGAAGACGCTGCGCAGGCTGCGGGCCGGCACGTCGGACGACACGCGGAGCCGGCGCCGCGACGGCATCGTCCCTGGTCGATCGCTGCTGACTGACTCCGCGATGGGTACCACCGGCAGCGACACGATCGGCCAACGGGCCAAGGCGTCGCGCAACTGCTCGTCGCCCTCGCGCGGGTCGGCCAGCACGACATCGAGGGCGACATGCGTCGCGCCTGCGCGTCCGAGGTAGTCGACGACGTGGGCCCACACGTCTCGGCGATACGGCCACGCACCCACGACCGGCTGCAGGCTGGCGATCGACGCGTCGTCGATGCCGAACACCACCGTCCGGTCGTCGACCAGTGACGACGCCGCCAGACGCGACACGCGATCCCACAGCCAGCCGTCGACGCGGCGGCCAGGCCCGAACACGTCGAGGCCCACCGCCACGGCCACCGTGAGCACGGCGACGATGGCGTGCGATCGCGACCAGGGACGCATCAGGATGCCGCCACGACGGCACCGGCCCCGGCGGGCACGAGCAGCAGCCACCACCACTTGCTGCGTGGCGGCCGCGGTACGTCGAATGCCTGCGTCGGGCCATACGGTCCCGCCACGTCGTCGGCGTTCACGAGCCTGACGCGCACGTGATAGGTGCCCTTGACCGGCCGCGGCATCGTGAGTTCCGGAGTGGCGACCGTGCGGTCGGCGAGCAGCGTGCCGAAGGCAGGGTCGGCCGACACCTGCACGGCATACCGTTCGCCGGCCGGGCTGGCCGACCATCGCAGCGTCAGAGCCTTGCGGTCGATCAGCGCCTCCGGAGGCGGACCAGCCGCAGGCCTGGCCCGGAGTTCCACCGTCACCGGGTCGCCCCACGGACCGCGATCGTCGCCTTCCCGTGACGCGACCCGCCAGACGTAGGTGCCCGGCGCGAGCGTGACCGTGATCGACTGCCCCGGATGCTGCACGCGTGCGAATGTCGGCGTGGTGAAGGACCGATCGACGGCCACCTGCACGTCGAAGGACGTGACGCCAGTCGGCCGCGCCCAGCCCAGCGTCAGCTGGTCGCCATAGGTCGGCCCGGCATCGGACGGCACGCGGACGATGGGAGGGAACGGTCTCGCATCGACGGAAAACGGCGTCGAGGCCTCGAACCCTTCGAGACCGTCAGCATCGATACCGCGCAGCGTCACGTTGTGTACGCCGTCTGGCAGATCGGCCCACGTGACTTCGGGACGATCGACGATCAAGTCGGGCAACGGTGCGTCTGCGCCCGCCGGCGTGACACGGGCGCGGTACTTGACCGCACCCGGCAGCGCCGGCCACGTGGCGCGCGCCGGCAACCGCGTGGCGACCGGAATCTCTCGCACCGCAACGGCCTCGAGCAGGCGAGTGGCGACGGGGAATGCTTGCCCGGCCCTCGCTCGCGCGCCGAAGCCTGCACCGAGCGCCACGTCCTGCACACCCTGGGCGACGGCCACGGTACCGTCGGTCACTTCCGTCGCGACCGACGTGTCGTCGTCGACGGCGACACGGAAGTCGGTCCCGCGAACCGCCGTGGTGACGACCGGCGTGCGGACGCGGAACTGCTGGCGGGGATGCGTGGCGGGGGCGACCGTGGTTTCGACTCGCCCCTTCTGCACGTCGATGGCGGTCCGCCTGACCTGCGTCCGTCCGACCGTGCGCAGTTCGGTCAGCTCCACCCGCGCCCGCGCGCCGATCGTCACTGTGCTGCCCGTCGAGAGTGCGAGGCGCACCGCCTCGTCGTCACCCGTGACGATGGTGCTGCCTGGCGCGATCGTCGTGGCGAGCAGCGCGACGACGGCGGTGCCGTCAGCGGCCTCTACGCGAGGCTGGCCGCGGACCCACAGGACACGGGCGTCGCCTGGCAGGCTGCGCATCAACGGCAGCGGGATCTCGAGGACGCGGCCAGGACGCAACCGGCGTGGATTGCGGACGCGATTGCGGCGGGCGACGGTTCGCCACTGACGCGGCTCGATGAGGAGATCGCGCGACAGCCCGATCAACGTGTCGCCGCGCACGATCACGTGCGCGTACGAGTCGGACGGGGACGGGACGGGGACGGCGGTGGGCCGTTGGGCTGTCAGCGTTGCCGCCGAGGCCAGCCAGAGCAGTGACCAGCACACCGCCCGGGGAGTAATCACGAACAGTCGCTCCTTCGACGTGCCGACGGTTCAAGGGGAAGGGATGACGGGCCACACCATACCAGAGTTTGGCCCGTGCCGCCGGGACGCGGAGGGCGTCAGCGATGGTCGGCGACAGCGGCCGTCGTGCGGCGCGGGAAGAGCCGATCGAAGTTGCCGGCGCAGATCGCCTGCTGGTCGACGTGCGGCACACCGAGCTCGTCGAGCACCGTGACCTGCGTGTCGCGCACGGCGGCGTGCCAGCCGCGGGGGAAGAAGGAGGAATCGCTGCCGAACAGCAGACGCTCCGCGCCCATGACCGCCAACGCCTGCGCGAAGACGTGTCGAAGCGTAAGCCCGGGACTGAACTTCATCCAGGCGTTGCTCGACGAGGTGTCGACGTACACGTTCGGGCAGGCGTCGGCCACCATCAGCACCTCGCGGAAGAAGCCGGCGCCGAAGTGCGGCACGATGATCGGGAGCGACGGATGCCGCAGCGCGAGGCTCTGCACGTCGAGCGGATTTCCGTAACGCGCCTCGAACGCACTCGGCAAGCCGAGCTTCTTGCGGATGCCCACGGTGAGCACGCCGCAGTGCACGAACAGCGCGGCGCCGGCCACGCCAGCGACCTGCTCGACGAGCCCGGCCACGCGCGGATCGGCCGGGGAATAACCGTGCATCGCCGGGAACAGGCACACGACGCGCATGCCTGGCTGCGACAGACCCCAGGTGAGGCGGGTCAACGCGCCCTCCTGCGTCGGATCGAGCATGAACGCGCCGACGAAGCGATCCGGATGACGGCCCACCGCGCGCGCCACCTGCTCCTCCTCGCCGGGCACGCTGCCGATCAGGAGGGCGCGCCCCACGCCACTGGCGGTGAGCGTCGAGGCCCACTGATCGGCCAGGGCTTCGGTGCTGCCGGGATGATCCCAGCCGACCAGGCGGGTCACCTCGGTGCCCGGCGCGTCGCCGGGCAGGCCCTTCTGCCGACCCAGCACGTCGAAGAAGCGCGGCGAGAAGAAGTGGCAGTGGGCGTCGTTGACCCGGAGAGGCAGTGTGGTCGGCATCGCGTCAGGCGTGGGATGAACCGGCGGCGGTCGTCGACAGACCACCGGTGTGGATGAAGAGCACGCGACTGCCGGGCGACAACCGTCCGTCGCCCGCCATGGCGATCAGTGCGGCAGCGGCCTTCGCGGTGTACGTGGGGTCGAGCAGGTACCCCTCCTCGACGGCGAAGCGACGCATCGCGTCCTTGCTTGCCGCGGTGGGAATGCCGTAGCCCGGCTCATCGGCTGGGCGCCACCACTCATGGCGCACCGGCGACAGCAATCGCGTCAGCGGCCAGCCATATCGCTCCGCCGCCGCATGCACGAGGGCCTCCGGCGCACTCGCCGCGAACCGTGTCAGCGCGTGGGGCGATGTGACGGCGACCGCGTGCAGTGTGGTGGTGACGCCGGCCAACGCCAGCCCCGCCAGCAGTCCCGCCGACGTCGAGCCGGTCCCGTAGGCGACGACGACGGCATCGAACGGGAAGGTGCCATCGCACTGGATGATGATCTCGCTGATGGCGGCCGCATAGCCCGGCACCGAGGCCGCCATGCTGGCACCGGGCGGAATCCAGTAGCCGCCCGTCGACGCCAGCAGCGACTCGCTCAAGCGGCGTGACGCTGCGAGGTCGTCCTCGGACGGGTTGGCCGGGTCGAGCGGCGTCATGTGAATCTGCGCACCGTACCATTCGGTCAGGGCCAGGTTACCGGTCGCACTCGCCGGCCGGTCGCCACCGAGGATCACGTGGACATCGAGTCCGAGCCGCCGACCCGCGGCGGCCGTCATCATCGTGTGGTTCGACGTGATCGGCCCGACCGTCACCACGGACCGCGCGCCCACGGCGACCGCATCGCCGAGCACGAATTCCAGCTTGCGTGCCTTGTTGCCGCCCAACGCGAGCCCGCTGCACTCGTCCCGCTTCATCCACAGGTCGAGCCCGAGCGAGGCTCCCAGCCTCGGCAGCGCGACGAGGGGCGTCGGCCACGTACCCAGTGCCACGCGCGGCAACGGCGCGATTGCGTCGTGCAGGCGCGCCGTCT
>DATJTM010000055.1:0-12170 GCA_035503395.1 Luteitalea sp. | reverse complement strand
GGGAACGCGGCGGAGTTGGCCGCCGAGAAGTAGGGCGCGGCCCACGTGTCGTAGTGCAGGCGGGCGCCCGTCGCCAGGAAGTTCTGCCAGACGCCGGAGTAGAGGCGCACCTCGTCGACCGAGCGGGTCAGTCCCTGATCGTGCTGGACACGCCAGTACTGGTAGAGGAATGGCCCGCAGATCGCGACCGCAATCGCACCAGCGAGCGTCAGCAGTGGCGCACGCGTGCGCCAGCGTGCACCCAGCCACTCCTGCGCACGGGCCAGTGCGCCGGCGGTCAGCGCAATGCCGGTCATCACCAGCAGGTAGCCGGAACACAGCATCTGCAGCGCGGCGAACACGCCGAGTCGCACCGCATCGCGACGCACTCCGCGTCGCAGCAGGTCGTCGAAGGCCAGCAGCGCGAGTGGCAGGAACTCGACGTGCATCGCCTGGATGTGCGCCATCCGCGTCAGCGTGTCGGTGTTGAAGGCGGCCAGGCTGCCGGCGACCATCGCGGCATACCAGTCGCTCGTCCAGCGATGGACGACCAGCGCCATCGTCCAGCCTGTGAGCGCGAGACCGGCCCACAGCGTGACGTTGTAGGCGAGGACGGGGGAGCCGCCGGCCCAGAAGACCGGGGCGCTGAACAGCGCCGGCACGAAGAGATGTTCCGAGAACGCGAGCGTCCGCGGCTCGGGGAAGAAGATGTTGGCGTCGAATAGCGTGCGTGGATCCGTAGCCAGCGCGTGCGCGACCCAGCCGAGAATCCACTGATTGAGGAGCCCGTCGGCGCTGTCGGTGCGCGACAGCGTCGCCGGCGCCGAGACGAGCGGCCACGTGTGCGCCAGTGCGAGCGCCACGAAGCCGGCGAACGCTAGCGCGGCGTCCCGACGATCTCGTAGAGCCACACGTCGCCTTCGCTGATGACCGGCTTGACGTAGTCGCGATACTGCTCGAGCCGTTCACGCAACCGCTGCCGGCTGCGGCCGTCGTAGTAGCGCGTGTGGAAGATCGCGTAGCGGGCCTGATGTCGGCCCACGACGATTTGCAGCGACTCGGCGGTCGGGAAGCTGCTGATGCGGATCACTTCGTCGCGGAACCACTGCGGGATGTGATCGCTGTAGCCATTGATGAGCGGATGCCAGTGGTACGCAGACAGCAACATGTACCGCGAGTGCCGCGGGAAGTCGCTGCGGATGTACCAGAAGGGGAGTTCGACGACGGCACCGGGTGGCATCGACGCCAACCGGCGGTGTGCCTCCGGAGCGGGGGCGGCATCTTCGAGGCGTATCGGCGCGGTCGTGTATTCACCGAGCAGGAGCAGCGCGACGGCACCGCCCGCGACACGTTGTGTGCGAATCGGCTTCGATTCGAGCAGCGTGCGCAGCGCCACGAGCATCAGCACGCCGAGCGCGAGCACGACGAGGATGCCGAAGCGCCCCGGCGCGCGCAGAAACGTGAAGACCGGAATCGTGTGGTACAGGACGGTGTAGAGGCCGGCTTTCGGCCCGAAGCTGGCCCAGAACGCGATGACGGCCACCAGCGCGTAGAACGCGGTGGTCTCGCGCCGATACCGTTCGGACAACGCTGTTGCGGCAGTGTCAGGCCGGGCTGGGACAGCCGGCCCTACCTTTGTGTGTTGCTCACGCGCCAGGTCTGCATAGTCGCTTGAAGCAGGTAGGGCCCGTTGTCTCAACGCGGCCCGCGATCGCAGGCCGAGCCAGGCGCCAGCAATGGCAAGCAGTGGCAGCAGGAAGCCCGGGAACAGGACTTCGTTCCAGCGTTCGAGCCACGGCAGCATCCAGCGATGTGCCCACGCCGACGACGCGAGCCAGGCCTGCCAGTCGGCGGAGTACATCTCCGCGTCCTCGATCAGGCGGGTGAAGCCCAGCTCCTGCTGCACGCGGATGTACGGCAGGAAGAAGGGCACGACGAGCCCGACGCTGACGATCGCGCCGAGGCCAATCGCGATCCAGTAGGCGCGCGACTTCCACAGCTGCCGCGTGTACCCGTAATAGATCGTGCCGAGGCCGACGGTCAGCCCTGCGAAGATGCCGAAGTACGCGCAGGCGAGGGCCTGAATGGCGAGCGCCGCACCGAGCAGCGCACCGCGGCGGGGCGACGGTGCGTCGACAAGCCGGTGGAACGCGCGCAAGGCGAGCGGCATTCCGAACGTCATCATCAACTGGATGTGCGCGGTACGTGCGAAGAGGTACGGACAGTACGTGAACGCCACCGCAAAGGCGGCCGCCATCGCCGCCGATGCCCCGAGCGTCTCGGCGAACGCCCACGCGAAGACGAACGACAAGGTCAGCGCCGTGAGGATGGCGCCGTTATGCGTCGCGTACGGGTTGCCGCCGGTCGCGAGATGGAAGGGCACGCCGAGCGCGCCGGTGACGACGTTGGCTTCCGAATAGGCCAGCGTGTCGCGATCGGGGTGGAAGATGTTGGCCTGGAAGAGGGCCGTGGGCTGTGTGGTCAGGGCGTGCGCCACCCAGGTGACGCTCCACACGCTCCACTCGCCGTCGCCGAAGTTGAGTCGTGCCGAGCGGTCGAACTTGCGTGCCATCGGCCACGTCATGGCGACGGCCAGCAGGACGCCCAGCACCAGGCGGCCGCTCCAAGTCGCGGCGCGTCCGGACGGCATGGGGGCGTATGGTAGCATGCGCCCCGTGCGCGCCCTGATGCCGCTGTTCACGGCCGCGGCACTGGCGGTCGGCGGCTGGCTGGCGTGGGGCATCGTCACCGTCCGCAGCCTCGACGACCCTTCCCGAATCGGGCTCCTCCCGCCCCTTCCTCTTCTCCCTGCGCTGTTCGTCGCGCTAGCCGCGATCGGCGTCCTGGCGTCGCGTCTGACCGCTCCGCCGCGCCGACAGCCGGTCGCGCCGGCCCTGGCGTTGATGGCGCCCGTCGTCCTGCCGTGGTTACCCTTGCCGGTGCCGCAGGTGTGGCTCGTCTGGACCGGCCCACTCGCGGTCGGGCTGTGGATCGGGGCGATTGCGTGCGTGCATGCTGACGCATTCGCGCGCGCTGCGAGTCGCGTCCAGCGCTGGGGCGACCTGCTGACGCAGCCGCGCACGGCGCCCTGGATGGCTGCCGTCGTGACAGGCGCGGCATTGCTGGCCACCGCCCTCCATACGGCGCCGCAGCACCCGAAGGGCGACGAACCGGACTACCTCATCGTCGCGCAGAGCCTCTGGCTCGACGGCGACCTGCGCATCGAGAACAACCACGCGCGGGCCGACTACGCGGCGTACCATCGCGACCCGCTGCCGCCGAGCTACCTGCAGCGTGGCGTCGACGGGCAGATCTATTCGGTGCATGCCCCAGGCCTGCCGGCGGTGCTGGTCCCGGCCTTCGCACTGGCTGGTTATCCCGGTGCGGTGGCATTCTTGATCCTCGTGGCGATGGCCGGTGCGGCGCTGGCATGGCGTGCCGCGTACGACGTGACCGGCAGCGCCGCCGCGAGCTGGTTCGGTGCAGTCGCGACGGTGGGCTCGGCGCCGTTCTTCCTGCACGGCGCCGCCATCTTTCCGGATGCGCCGGCCTCCGTGCTGGCGCTGGTGGCGACTCGGGCCGTGATCCTCGACGCGCAGGGACGGGCGACGCGATGGTGGGTGGCAGGCGCGGCGCTTGCCGCCCTGCCGTGGCTGCACACCCGCTACGCCATCATCGCCGCCGTCATCGGACTCGTCATCGTCGTGCGCGTCGCTGGCATCCGCGCCTGGCGCGACCTTGCGGCCTTCGCGGTGATTCCGGTCGTGGTGGCGCTCGGTTGGCTCGCGTTCTTCCAGATCGTGTACGGCACGCCGAATCCGTCGGTCCCCTATGGCGCCTACACGCAGATGGCGCTGGCGCACCTCGCGCCGGGGCTGCCGGGGCTGCTGTTCGACCAACAGTTCGGCCTGTTCACAGCGGCGCCCGTGCTGGCGCTGGCGCTCGTCGCGGCGCGGCCATCGATCCGTCGAGCGCAGCCCGCCATCTGGCGCGTCGTGGTCGTCGTGTTGCTGCTTGCCGTGGCATATGCCTGCACGGTCGGCGCGTACCGCATGTGGTGGGGCGGCCTCTCCGCACCCGCGCGCTTCCTCGTGCCGCTGGTCCTGCCGATGGCGCCAGCCGTCGCGCTCGCATGGCAGTCGCAGCGCCGGCGCGCGTCGCGTCACGCGGCATGCGCCGCGCTGATCGTGTCGTTGGCCCTCACGGCCGCCCTGGCCACCGTCGACCACGGGGCGTTGGCCTACAACACCCGCGACGGTGCCGCGCGCGTGGCGCTGTGGGCCGGTCCGCTCGTCGATCTCGTGACGGCGCTGCCGGCAGCCCATCGCGACGCTCCGCCGGTCGTCGTTCGCGACGTCGCGATCTGGCTGGGTGTCATCGCGCTCACCTGGGCAGCCCTGCGATGGCTGGAAGCGACGGGACGTCTGCGGCCATGGAGCACGTGCCTTGCGGTCGCTGCCCTCGTGCCGACCGCCGCGGCGATCACGCTCCGTGCGCACGGCGCCCCGTCGTTGCAACCGATCGGCTCGCAGGTGACGTACCTCGAACGGCGTGCGTCGTCAGCGTCGACTCTGTGGACGATCACGCCACCGCCGACGGGTCGCACGCGGACGTGGTTCGAGATCGAACTGGACACCCGGCGCGGCCGTGGTGCCGGCGACTTCACGCTCCTGCGGATTCCGCGCCTCCCGGCCGGTCGCTACGCCTTGCAAACGACGGCCATCGCTGCGGGAGCGCGCCTCGGCGTGACGCTGGGGGAGACGCGCGCCACGCGCTTCCTCGCCGAGGTCGAGGCGTCGACCGCGCCGGTCGCGCCCGCGAGCTTCACTCTGGTGATGCCCGTCGACAACCTGCTGGTCAAGGGCTCGCGCGAAGCGGCCGCCGCGGGTGGGCGCACGTGGTTGACGGCGATCGATGTGGCGGTCGAACCGTCGGCCCATCAGGCCGCGCGCGTGCACCCGCTGGGCACCGACGCGTGGCTCTTGCCGGATGAGGGGGTCTATCCGGAACCTGAGGGCATCTGGCTCGCGGGCGACACGAGCGTGATGGTGGGAACGCCGCAGGTCACCGCGGTCCCGCTGGTCGTCAGGGCGGGGCCGGCACCGGTCGTCGTCGAGTGGACCGGCACCGCTTCCGGAGTGATTCAGTTGGCGGCAGGTGAGGCTCGCGAGGTCGTCGTGGCGCCCCGCAATGGCCGACTCGCGCTGCGGACGGTGGGTGGTTTCAGACCGTCGGCCGTCACCGAGGGATCGACCGATCAGCGCTGGCTCGGCGCCTGGCTGGCGCCACGCTGATCGGCCGACGCACGTCAGAAGCGGGCAACGCCCATCACGTAGTACCCGGTCATGCGGAAGTCGCCGAAGTCGCTGTCGACCTTGTAGCCGAGCGTCAATCGCCGATAGCCGCCGATCACGCCCAGGTTGTTCGTGAAGTTCAACGTCCCGTACAGGTCGAAGTCGTAGTAGCGGCCACTGTAGTCGCGATCCTCGCTGTCGGGGATCTTGAATGCCGTGAACTCGCCGGTGATGGCGAGGTTTGGCAGCAGGTAGCCACGGCCGACGAGGCCGAGCGCGGGAATCGGCGCCTTGGCTTCGGCGAACTCCGTCGTGAGCGGTGAGTTCAGTTCGGCTGACACCGAGGTGTACTTCGCCTCGGCAATGACGCCGAGGAAGCCGCGGTCGCGATAGATGAAGTCGTATTCGTAGCCAAAGCGCCACGCGTCCCACTTCAACTCGCCCTGCACGGGCAGGCCGACCGAGAAGAGGTTGCCGTTGAACACGATGTTGCGTCGCAGCACCGTGTCGACCTCGTACTTGATCGGGATGTACTCCATCCGGAACTTGTGCTTGCGGGCGGGTCGCAGCACCAGCCGGAAGTCGCGGAACCGCGCCTCGTCGGCCTCGAGGTCCTCGACCAGGTCGATGTCGCTGCCGGCAATGCCGAACTGCTCGCTCGAGAAGACGATCTCCGGCGTCGGGTTCCAGAAGCCGAAGGCCGCTTCCACGTGGTACGACTCGCCGGTGGCGGGGTCGGGTCGGTTCATCGTGGTCAGCTGCGCCGACGCGACGCCGCTGGTAGCGGCGACGATCGCGGCGGTGCACCCGAGGTAGGCAGCGAAGCGAAACATGGGCATAAGTCGTCCGTGGCCCCTGGGTTTCCAGCACGCGGCGGGGCACACCGCCGTACTTCGACGTATCGGTCGATCGTCCGGCCGGCTACAGGGCCCCTCGCTTCTATAATTACCGGGTGCTCGCCGCTCTGCGCCGGTTGCTGCCGTACCTCGGCCGCTACCGCCGTCCCATCCTGCTGGGACTGTCCTGTGCCGTCGCCTCCAACCTCTTCACGCTGCTCACGCCCTGGCTGCTGAAGTACGCCGTCGACGATCTGACGACGGGAGTGACGCGGCAGAAGCTGGCCCTGTACGCGCTGGGCACCCTCGCCATCTCAGCCGCAGGCGGCGTGTTCCGCTACGCCATGCGTCGACAGATCATCGGCGCCTCGCGTCACATCGAATACGACCTCCGCAACGACTTCTTCGAGCAATTGCAGAGGTTCCCGCGCGAGTACTTCGACCGGGCGCGCACGGGCGACCTGATGTCGCGAGCATCGTCCGACCTCGGCGCCGTGCGCATGATGGTCGGGCCGGCCGCGATGTACGCCGTGTCGACCGGTGTGCTCGCCATCGCCGCGACGGCGATGATGATTTCGATTCACCCACGGCTCACGCTGCTCGTCGTCACCGGGCTGCCGCTCGTGTCGCTGATGGTGAAGTTCTTCGGCGACGCGATTCACGATCGCTTCCAGCACATCCAGGCGCAGCTTTCGGAGATCAGTGCCATCGCCCAGGAGGCGCTGGCCGGCGTGCGCGTCGTGCGTGCGTACGGCCAGGAAGATGCGGAGCGCGCGAAGTTCCTCGCGGCCAACGACGAATACGTCGCCCGCAACAAGCGCCTGATCATCCTGCAGGCCTGCTTCTATCCGAGCATGACGTTCGGATTCGGTCTCGGCATCGTGGCGTTCCTGTACCTCGGTGGGCGGGAAGTGATCGCGGGGCGACTCACGCTCGGCGAGTTCGTCGCGTTCAATGGCTACCTCGGACAGCTCGCCTGGCCACTGATCGCGTTCGGCTGGGTCACCAACCTGATTCAGCGCGGGCTCGCGTCGTGGCAGCGCCTGCTCGACATCTTCGATGCCGCACCGTCGATCGTCGACGCGCCCGATGCACGGCCCCTGGGGACACCGGTGCGCGGGGACATCCGCTTTCGCGACCTGACGTTTACGTACGGCGGTGGGCCGGCGGTGTTGCGCGACATCGATCTGCACGTGCCGGCTGGTTCGACGCTGGCCATCGTCGGCGCCACCGGCAGCGGCAAGTCGACGCTCGTGCACCTGCTGGTCCGTCTGTACGACCCACCCGCATCGTCCGTGTTCATCGACGGCCGCGACGTCCGCGAGGTGCCACTGCAGAATCTGCGGGAGGCCGTCGCCTTCGTACCGCAGGAGACGTTCCTCTTCAGTACGTCGCTCGAGGAGAACATCGCCTTCGGGACGCGCGACGCGGAAGGCCCCGCCCGCCTCGAACGCGTGCGCACCGCGGCGGCAATCGCGCGCCTGGACAAGGACGTGACACAGTTTGCCGAGGGCTACGCCACGCGCGTGGGTGAGCGTGGCCTCACGCTGTCTGGCGGTCAGAAGCAGCGCACCGCGATTGCCCGCGCCTTGATGACCGACGCGCCGATTCTGGTGTTCGACGATGCGCTCTCGGCGGTCGATACATACACGGAAGAGGAAATTCTGACGCGGTTGCGCGCCGCCACGGCTGACCGGACGACGATCATCGTGGCGCATCGCATCTCGGCGGTCCGCCACGCCGATCAGATCATCGTGCTCGAGGGTGGACACATCGTCGAGCGCGGCACCCACGAGCAGCTGGCCTTCGCCGGCGGGCCGTACAGCGACCTGGTCCGCCAGCAGCAGCTCGAAGCCGAGCTCGCGGTCTCCTGATGTCCATTCACGACGACGAGATCCTCGGCAAGGCGTACGACAGCCGCCTGATGCGGCGGCTGATTCGGTATCTCCGCCCGTATTGGGGCCGCGCCACACTCGCGCTCGTGGCGATCGTGGCCGGCGTGGCCGTGCAGCTGGCGCAGCCCGTGCTCGTCAAGCGCGCGATCGACGACTACATCGCGCGCGGCGATCTGTCCGGCGTCACGACAATCGCGCTCCTGTATCTCGGGACGCTCGTAGGCGCCTTCGTTGCCGAGTTCGTGCAGACGACAACGCTGCAGATGGTGGGGCAGCGGATCATGTACGACATGCGCCGCGAGGTGTACGACCACCTGCAGCGCCTCGACCTCGCGTACTACGACCGCAATCCGGTCGGCCGCCTGATGACGCGCGTGACGAGCGACGTCGACGCGATCAACGACCTGTTCACGTCCGGCGTCGTGTCGGTGTTCGGTGACGTCCTGTCGCTGGCCGGCATCATCGGCATCCTGATCGCGCTGGACTGGCGGCTGGCGTTGCTGACGTTCTGCGTGCTGCCGCTGATCCTGCTGATCACGCAGTGGTTCCGCTCGCACGTCCGTGAGTCGTACCGGGAGGTCCGCACGTGGGTGTCGCGGCTCAACGCCTTCCTGCAGGAGAACCTGACGGGCATGGGCACCGTGCAGCTGTTCCGACGGGAAGCGCTGGCCTACGGCGAGTTCGACCGCGTCAACCGCGAACATCGCGACGCCAACCTGCGGTCGATCTACTACTACGCCGTCTTCTATCCGGCGATCGAACTGGTCGGCGCGACGTCGACGGCGCTGATTCTCTGGTTCGGTGGCGGCTGGGTGCTGGCGGGCACGATCACCATCGGCACGCTCGTGGCGTTCATCCAGTACGCGCAGCGCTTCTTCCGCCCGATCTCGGACATGTCCGAGAAGTTCAACCTGCTCCAGGCCGCGATGGCGTCATCGGAGCGGTTGTTCGGGCTGCTCGACACGCCGGTGACGATTACGGACCCGGGTTCCGGGTTCCGGGTTCCGGGTTCGGCAGCCGGGTCTGCCGCGCCGAAGCCGAAGGCGAAGGCGGGAGGCATCGTCGTCGACGACGTGTCGTTTGCGTACGTGCCGGGCACCGATGTGCTCAAGCACGTGTCGTTCGTCGTCGAGCCGGGACAACGCATCGGCATCGTCGGTGCGACCGGCTCTGGCAAGAGCACGCTGATCAATCTCCTCTTGCGGTTCTACGACGTGTCGAGTGGCCGAATCACCATCGACGGCACCGACATCCGCGAGGTGCCGCTGGCGGAGTTGCGATCGCACTTCGCGCTCGTGCTGCAGGACGTGTACCTGTTCTCCGGCACGATTGCGGGAAACATTCGCCTGGGGCGCGCCGATATCCCGGACGCACGGGTGCGTGAGGCGGCCGAGGCGGTGCACGCCGATCCATTCATCCGCGAACTGCCGCAGGGCTACGACACGCCGGTGGCCGAGCGCGGGGCAACGCTGTCGGTCGGCCAGAAGCAACTCCTGTCGTTCGCACGCGCGCTGGCGTACGATCCGCAGATCCTGGTGCTCGACGAGGCGACGTCGAGTGTCGACACCGAGACCGAGATCCTGATTCGCGACGCGCTGCACGTGCTGATGGAAGGGCGTACGACGATCGCGATCGCGCACCGGCTGTCGACGATTCAGGACATGGATCGCATCCTGGTGCTGCATCGCGGCGAGTTGCGCGAGTCAGGCACGCACCAGGAATTGCTGGCCATGCGCGGCATCTACCATCGCCTCTATGAACTGCAGTACCAGTCACATGGCCCGGCCCCATCCGGCGGGCCTGCAACGTCGCCGACGATCGATCCGGTGATGGCTGACGAGGGAGCCTGACGTGATCGACCTGGGACGTGCACGCGTGCTGGTGACCGGCGGTGCCGGTTTCATCGGCTCGGCACTGGTGTGGGGCCTGAACGATCGTGGCAACGGCCAGGTGGTCATCGCCGATCGGCTGGGACGCAGCAGCAAGTGGCGGAACCTGCGGGCGTTGCGCTTCGAGGACTACGTCGAGGCCGATGCGCTGCTCGACGCGCTCGAGGCGCATCGGCTCGGTGACTTCGAGCTGGTGCTCCACATGGGCGCGTGCTCGGCGACGACCGAGCAGGATGCGTCGTATCTGGTCCGCAACAACTACGCGTTCAGCCAGCGGCTGTGCGACTGGGCAATTCGCAACGGCACGCGCTTCGTCTATGCGTCGTCTGCCGCGACCTACGGCGACGGGCAGCAGGGGATGGCCGACGATGCGCAGCAGATCGATCAGCTGCGCCCGCTCAACATGTACGGGTACTCGAAGCTGCTGTTCGACCGCTGGGCGCGCGATCAGGGGCTGCTGTCGCGAGTGGCGGGTCTGCGGTTCTTCAACGTGTTCGGCCCGAACGAGGAACACAAGGCCGACATGCGATCGGTGGTGCACAAGGCCTTCGCGCAGGTGCGCGACGAGGGGACGGTGCGGCTGTTTCGAAGCCACCACCCGGACTTCCGCGACGGCGAGCAGCGCCGCGACTTCGTCTACGTGAAGGACGTGGTCGACATGACCCTGCACGTGGCGGCGCAGGAAGCGTCCGGTCTCTTCAACATCGGATCGGGCGTGGCCCACACGTGGCTCGACCTGGTGCGTCCGATCTTCGCGGCGCTCGGACGCGACGAGCACATCACGTTCGTCGACATGCCGGCGATCCTGCAGCAGACCTACCAGTACCACACGCAGGCCGACGTCTCGCGGCTCCGCGCCACCGGCTACACCGCGTCGCCAACGCCCCTGGACGTCGCGGTCACGGACTACGTGCGCGGCTACCTGCTGGCCGGCGAACACCTCGGCGACGAACGCCAACCTGACCGCACGTAGCCGCCGTGCGGCGGTGCCTTCGCGTCACCCACGGGCCGGGTTGGGACAACCGGCCCTACCTTCCACTCCTGCGCACGCGAGACGCCGTTGTCCCGGTTTGGGAGGCCCAACGTCCGCCGCTAGACGCAGGTGTCGAGCTTCAGCTCGACGCGCCCCAGCCCTTTGACCGGACGTAGCCGCCGGACTTGTCCGGCGGTGACCGTGAGATCAGGGGAGACTCCGAAGGGTTGAGCGAGCGTGTGCCGGCGATGACGTCGGCGTGGGCCCGCCCGTCCCATCTCGTTGACCTCTCCTCTTGGTAACCGAGGGGAGACTCTGGTACGCTCCCCTTGGTAACCGAGAGGAGAGAGCGTGAGCCGACCGCCAGACATGTTGCAGGGCATGCTCGACCTGCTGATCCTGCGCGTCCTGCAACTCGAGCCGCTGCACGGCTGGGCCATCGGGCAGCGCATCCGCCAACTGTCGGCCGAAGTGCTGCAGGTGCAGCAGGGGTCGCTGTATCCCGCCCTGCACAAGCTGGAGGAGCAGGGCTGGATCGACGCCACCTGGGGCGAGAGCGAGAACAAGCGCCGCGCGAAGTACTACGCGCTGACCACCGCCGGCCGCAAGCGCCTGCGCGAGGAGACCGCCCAGTGGGAGCGGCTCTCGTCGGCGATCGCCCTCGTCGTCCGGACCACGTAGGAGCACGTCATGCGACTGCTTGCCAAACTCCGCACGCGTTGGCGTGCCCTCGTCAGCCCGGCTTCGGTCGAACGTGATCTGGCCGACGAACTGGACTTCCACCTCCAGCAGCAGTCCGATGCGTATCGGTCCCAGGGCCTCACGGCGTCGGACGCGCGCGCGGCGGCTCATCGCGATTTCGGTCCAACCGACCTCGCGGCCGAACGGTGCCGCGACGCTCGCGGCGTGCGGCTGTGGCTCGATGCCGTGCGCGACGCCCGGTTCGGATGGCGTGCGGCGAGGCGCGCCCCTGGCACGATGGCCGCCGCGGTGGCGACACTCGCGCTCGGCATCGGCACCGCCACCGCGATGTTCAGCGTCGTCGACGCGGTATTGCTGCGGCCGTTGTCCTTCGCCGATCCCGAGCGACTGGTGCGGGCCGATCAGTACGTCGCCCCCGGCGCACTGGCGATCTACGAGCAGCAGGCACAGGCCTTCGACGGCGTCGGGATCTTTCGGACCAACGTCGAGGCCAACCTCCTGCTCGGCACCTCGCCCGAGCGGGTGCGTGCGACGTTCGTCTCGGCGCACCTGCTGCCGATGCTTGGCGTCCATCCCCTCGCCGGCCGCACGTTCAGGTCCGA
>DATJTM010000054.1:0-22839 GCA_035503395.1 Luteitalea sp. | reverse complement strand
GAGGGCGAAGTCAGAAGGACGACACGGGGGGCTGCAGGCTTCGGGCTGCAGGCTACGTCTCGCAGACGTCGCCGCGGGCCCACTGCCTGATGGTGACGGCTGCTCACGGCCGGCGCGCGCCGTCTCATGGGCAGCTCGGGGAGCTGCCCCTACCCGCCGGTTCACTCCACATCGACTGACGTCAGGGGCGTGCGGTTCGTGACTCGGTAGGGCGGGCTCGCCGAGCCGGCCGAGAACGGCCACGGCGTCATCTGGGTGGCCGAGCGAAGCGATGGCGCCGAAAAGCCCAGGCCGCGCGCTAGTCCAACAGAGAGTGGGATTCGGGCCGGGCAGGGCGAGCGGGACGCGAGGGCTGGCCGGCGAAAGGAACCACGCGCTCCGGCCACACTCGCCGGCGGCGAGTGTGGCGGAGAGAGTGGGATTCGAACCCACGGTAGAGTTTCCCCTACACACGCTTTCCAAGCGTGCGCCTTAAACCACTCGGCCATCTCTCCGCGCGAGCGGAACGAACAGTCTAGCGGACGGCGGCAGTCCGCTCAACCAGACGTTGTACGAAGCTTGCTCCGGCACAGGCAGTCGAAGTTGCGCGATCATCGCCAGATGCGCATCACCCTGGACATCGATGACGCCACCCTGCGCGAGTTGCGGACCATCCACCTGCGCGAGAGCCGGTCGCTGGACGGCCTCGTGTCGGAGTTGCTGGCCGACGCGCTGGCCCGGCGACGGCACGCGGCACCGCGAGTCGCACCGACGTGGGTCTCCCGGCCGATGGGGGCGCTGGTCGACCTGTCGGACAAGGCCGCAGTGCGTGAGGCCCTCAGCCGGACGTAGGGAACATCAGTGCCCTTTGGCGCGCAGGCCGGCGCGGTAGGCATGCTCGGCGCAGATGGCCAGCCCGCGCAAGGTGACGTTCAGGCAGTCGGCCCAGGCGCAGCCGTGTTCCGTCTCTCCCCCGAACGACGACACGAGATACGCGAGGCGTATCTGGTGCTCCGAGTTGTCGTCCAACAAGCCCGGAGCGTCGACCTTGATCGCCATGCCGACCTGAAGCCTGTCCTCCAAGTCCACCCTCCACACCTGACCGCAGTCGCGACAGGCCGCGATGCGCACCCAGCCGCCATGAGCGGTCCCGACGGTCTCCAGGCGTCGTTCGAAGTCGATCCGCGAGAGGTCGATATCAAGTCCTAGGGCTGACGGTAAATCTGCGCATCGCGGCGTCATGTCGACCCAATCGTACGCGTTGGTCCCAAAGGGGACAGCGGCGGTCGGTGCGCCGCTCCGCTCAGCCTTCGCCGCCAGCTGCCGATACCCGGGCTGTCGTTTCCTGTGAACGTCAGCGGCAGAACAACGCGGGTTGCTCATCGATCGCGGCTCCGGCAAGATGTTCCAGCACTTCCCTGATCTCCCGTGGCTCTGACCGTCTTCGTTCGTCACGTCCAGGACCTGTCTGATGACGGCGGGTTCAAGTTCAAGTTCTGTTGCGACCGCTGCGGCAGCGGCGTCGAGAGCCAGTACGTCTCATCGAAGGCGAACCTGCTCAAGACCGCCGTCCAGGCGTTCTCCATCTTCCGGTTTGCCGGGTGGGGCGCCGAACGCGCGGCCGAGGGCCTCGACCGCGGACTGCGCGGCAAGGAACGCGACGCCGCCTACGAAACCGCCGTCCACGAGGCGATGGCGCATTTCCGCAAGTGCGCGGGCTGCGGCCAGTGGACCTGTCCCGATCACTGCTGGAACGACCGCTTCGGAATGTGCGAGGGCTGTGCACCGAGCGCCGACGAGGCTGCCGCCAAGCGGGCCGCCGAGGCCGCTCGCGATCAGGCCGTGGCGGCAGTATCGGCGCAGCCGCAACCACCGCCATTGCCCGTCCTCACCTGCCCATCGTGCAACGCGCAGGTGCAGGGTGGGGGACGATTCTGCCAGGCGTGCGGCGCCTCGCTGGCCAATCGCGCCTGCGGTTCCTGCGGTGCGGCGCTCTCGTCCGGGGCCCGCTTCTGCGGTGAGTGCGGCACCAAGACATGAAGTGCCGGGTCTGCTCCGCCACGTGGCCGGACGGCAACGCCAGCACCTGTCCGCAGTGCGGCTACGACATGAGCCGTGCCGACGCCAACGATCCGGCGCGCGTGGTGGCGGCGCGCGAGGCGTTCCGTCACCGCACCACCACGTACGCACCGGGCACGCGCATCGGGCGTTGGGACGTGATGCGGCCCTGGGTGGGCGTGGGTCTCGGGTTCGTGTTGTTCGTGTTGTGGCTCCGCGCGTGTTCGACGGGCGGATTCTTCTGACAGCCTGACGGGCGCCTCAGAGAGGCGCTACCCTCCAGTCACACAGCGCGACGACAGTTGCTCGCGGGATCCTCGCACCTGCACGGACGCCTGCCCTCGCGCGTCGATGGCGTGGGACGTGTGCCCTAGCGTCTGCCACTGGGTGCCGCGAGCCGACCACCCAGCCATCCCATCGGGATGTACGCCACCATCAGATCGAGCGCGACGAACCAGGCCGGCGCCGGAATCATCCGCGCCGCCATGATGCCGCCGGCAAGGAACACCACGCCAACAACGAGCGCCAGCCGCGTCGCGTAAGTCGCCGCGACACGAGCCGCGACGATCGCGCCAGCCAGCGTTCCCAGCGCATGTGCCAGGAACGGGAACACGAAGTGCCGCGGCGCGAGCAACGTCATGCCCGCCTGCAGCCCCTCCGCCGTCGTCATGTCGACGCCGGGCGGCGGTGGAATCACATGCGGTCCGAGTGCGACCAGTCCCCCGTTGACGAGCCCGCCGACGATGAGGCCGGCGAGCACTGCGATCACGTTCCTGACCATTGACGTGCCCTCCACGCACGACACAGGCGTGCACGGCGGCTCGACGCGCGATCACGCGAGGATCTGACAGTCCCCACGCGTCCGCACGTCAAGGTCGCGCCGGGTAGCGGGTACGGGGTGCCGGGTACGGGGTACCGGGTACGGCGTGTGTTCAGCTTCCGACTTCTGACTTCTGACTTTCGACTTCTGACTTCCGCGCTTGCCTCCCTGGTCTGACGGTCACCGCCGGACCAGTCGGGCGGCTACGTCCGATGGCATTGAGGCGAGGTGATGTCAGACGCGCGCGAAGGCAGGTGGAACGTTCGCATGTCGGGGACGGCTTGGCGAGCCCTCGCGACCGACGTGCGTGCAGACCATGGCGGTCTCCGATGGTCTGACGTCGACCATCGAGAGATCAGGCGCGAGCGAACGCGGCGAGGCTGACGCGGATGCGCGAGGCGACACCGGCCGACGATGCGGTGGCGACGGCGTCGAAGACGTCGGCATCGGTACTGAGGCCAAGCGCACGGATCCGCGCGTAGGCTCGCGGACCCAATCGCCACGGCGCCAGCGTCACGAGGTCCGCGAGTTCGGCCAGCGCATCGTCGAGATCCGAGTCTGGGGTGACGACAGGGCGCGAGGCATCGCCCAGGCACGCGGCGACGGCCGACCCGACGACCGCCCGCTGCTGGCGCGAAAGCGGGGTGTCGCGGTCGAGCGCATAGCCCTCCCAGGCGGCGAGCAAATCGACGGCGAGCGGCCAGCTGGTGAGGTCGATCGGCTTGGGCGTCTGATGATCGGGCTGGCTGGTCGGCCGCAGGTACGGCGGCGTTGCCGCCTCGATGTGTGGCGCCCCGAACACGTCGGGGTAGTCCAGATCGACGCCGACGGCATCGGCGATGCGATTGAAGTGCCCGAAGAGCGAGGCCTGCAACACGGCATGCAAGATGGCGGCATCGGTGAGTCCGGCCGCGCGCGCCGGACCGAGGTCGGCGGCCGTCAGTGCCCAGGGCCGCTCGGTGACGCCGACGGCGAGATGCGCCAGCGCCCGTACGGCCGGATCGGCGTGCCGATCCGCAACGGCGCGCGGGTCGGCCACCACTGCCCGCGACAGCGTGTCATCCTCGAGAGCGGCACGCAGAAACTCTGCGTGACAGGCCGTTCAATAGAAACACTGGTTCAACCGTGACGTCGTCACGGCCACCAGTTCGCGGTGCGGCCACGGCAGCGGGCCGGCCTGATTGACGCCGCCCGAGAAGCCGAAGGCCTTCGGCATCAGGTGCGGGTCGAGGCTGTGCGCGCGGATGATGCCCGCCAGGCCGCCATGCGACGGCCGATAGACCGGCGGCATCGGACGGCTGGCCATGCGCGCGTACATTTCGGCGAGCACGCCGGTGGCATCGACGGGATCGATGATCTGCAGGTGCGGCACGTCGGGCAGGATAGCGCAGGTCCGCCTGCGGCCGACGACGTGGCGACCGGCCTGTCACGAAATCGCGCGTCGCGACCACTGGGTCACAGGGGGCCCTCATCTTCCGCCGAACGCGAGGCTCGATCGGCCCGCCGGCACGCCCCCACGAAAGGATTGGACATGCGGACATCGTTGGTCGTCGCCGTGGCGGCCGTTCCCGTCATCGCCGTTTCCGTTGGCCTCACGGGCCTCGCCCAGGCCCCCAAGGGTGCGGCCAAGGCGCCCGCCAAGGCCGCGGCCGCTCCGGCGCAGCCGCAGCAGCAGGTGACGCCGCCCGAATCGCGTTACTGGATGGGCGCGACTACCGGCAGCGGCCTGCTCGCCATGTCCGGCATGGCCGGCGGCGGCAAGCCGTCGATGGGGTCGCTCATGAAGATGGCCATGGCCGGCCCGCCGTCGGCCAGCCAGAGCATCGAGCTCCGGCTGGGCACGTCACTGGCCCCGACCGGCGAACCGGAAGCCTTCCACGCGTTCCCGGCCGGCGCGCAGGTCAACCAGCCGATTTACCTCGAGACGCCGACGCCCGGAAAGTCGCCGAGCGAGCCGGGCACCTACAAGCAGCCCAAGGGACAGATCACGTTCTACTGGGGCTGCGGCGAGAAGGCGGGTCCGGGGCAGCCGGTGATACTGACGTTCGACAAGTTGATGCGCGGCGAGAACGACCCTGCGCTCGAGGCGCTGCAGGGCGCCGTCGGCGCCCGCGCCGTGCGGACGCCGCGATTCACCAACTCGAAGACGTACGGCGATTACCCGCACACCGACAGCAAGAAGAAGAACCGCGATCTAGAGGCGACGTTCCCACTCGGGTCGTCGCTGGCCGGACAACACCAGATCACGGGCACCTACACGACCAAGATCGACTTCACACTGCCCGAGACGCAGAACTTCATGGAACCGGTGCGTTACGCGTCGTCGGCCATCCAGCCGTCGGGTGCACTCGCGCTCACGTGGACGGCGCCCAGCCGCGCCACCGGCTACTCGCTCGGCGTGATGGCGCCCGAGAAGGTGGACGACGACTCGGCCAACATCATCATGTGGTCGTCGGCCGGCCGCCCGGCGACGTTCGTGCAGATGGAGCACCTCACGCCGGCCGAGGTGAAGCGCCTGATCGAACTCGATGCGGTGCTGCCGCCCTCGACGACCGACTGCACGGTGCCCGCCGAGGTGATGAAGGCGACCAGGAACGGCTCCATGCTGATGTTCACCGCCTTCGGTGACGAAGCCACGTTCATCTACCCCGCCCGTCCTGACGACCCGAAGGTCACCTGGGACCAGGAATGGTTCACACGCGTGAGCTACAAGGCCGTGCGCATGGACATGGTGTCGCCGGAGGGCGTGATGGACCTCGGCGCCGCCACCGCCAGCAACGGCTCCAAGCCCGACCCGAAGCTCTCCGACGAGGAATACTGCGCCCAGCTGGCCGAACAGCAGCGCAAGCCGTCGGTCGCCGACGCGATTCCGGGCGGTCGTCTGCTGGGCCGTTTCGGCCGCAAGAAGCAGGAAGCCGCGCCGCCGCCGAACGACCCGCGCTGCGCGAATCTGCAGAAGAAGTAGAGCCGGGTACCGGGTACCGGGAACTGGGAACCGAGTGCCGGGAACCGGGTGCCGGGTGCCGGGTTCGGAGTCGCTCTGGTCGCTTTCGTACCCGGTCCCCGGTACCCCGTACCCGGCGTGCGGTTTCCCTCGGGAACTCCCGTTCGATGTTCCGTACCCGGTCCCCCGTACGCGGTACCCCGTACCCCGTACCCGGTCCCCGGTCCCCGTTTCCCGGTTCCCGTTCGGTAGAATCGTGCCGTGCCTGCCTGGTCCATCGGGGACCGACTCACCCACCGCTTCAACTCGGAACTCGGCATCGGTCGTGTGACCGCCGTCGAGGGTCGTGTGCTCGTCGTCACGTTCGACGCCGGCCCGACGATGCGACTCGCGGCGTCGAGCGATGCGCTCGAACCGCTCACCGAAGCGGCACCGAGGCGCGATCGCACGCTGATCGAGCGCCTGTCGGCGGGTGACGTCGACGACGTCCCCTCCTTCCTGTCGCGCCTCGACGCCCTGCAATTGCTCGCCATTCGAGAAGCCGGCGGGCTCGGGTCGATGCTCGGCGGACGCGTCCGCCTCTTCCCGCATCAGCTGCACGTCGCCGAACGTGCCACCGCGCGCATGCCCGTGCGCTGGCTGCTGGCCGACGAGGTCGGGCTCGGCAAGACGATCGAGGCGGCGCTGATCATGAACCGCCTGCTGCACACGCAGCGCATCGAGCGCTGTCTGGTGGTCGCGCCCGAAGCGTTGACCGTGCAGTGGCTCGGCGAACTGTGGCGCAAGTACCACCAGGTGTTCACGCTGCTCGACGCGCCGCGACTCGCCGATGTGGCGCGCGACTTCGGCGACGGCTTCAATCCGTTCGACGTCCATCGCCGCGCGGTGATCGCACTCGAGACGCTGGTCGATCGACCGGACCTGGCCGCCAAGGCCGTCGACGCCGGCATCGACCTGCTCGTCGTCGACGAAGCGCAGCACCTCCGACGGCCGCCTGGCCACCCAGGCGAGCCCGGCTATCGCGCCGTCGCGCCGATCGCCGCACTCGGGCGCCACGTGCTGCTGCTCAGTGCGACGCCGCTCGAAGACGATGCGCATGGCTTCTTCCGACTGCTGCAGTTGCTGCGGCCCGAGGAGTTCCCGGAGGGCCTCGACATCCAGGCGCGGCTCGACTCGGGTGAGCCGTTCCCGCCGTGTACGAGTTCGACCCGGCGCGTCGACATCGGCGGCCTGCCGCCGCGGGTCCCCACGCCGGTCGACATCGATGCCTCGTCGGAGGCGCTGGCGCTGCGCGCGGCTGAACCGGTGGCGCGCGGGATCCACACGCTGGGACTCGCGCGACCCGCACGCACCGACATCGAGAAGGTAGGGCCGGCTGTCCCAGCCCGGCCGCCTGGACCATCGCCGAGCGCCCCAGCGGCCAACCCGGTGACCGCCCGGCGCACCGTCGAACGCATTCGTCGCGCGCTGGCGTCGGGCGCCGCACTCAAGGCCGTGCTCGGCCCCGACGAGCGGGAGCTGCGCGAACAGGCCGACGCCGCCGACCGCAACGACCCGCGCCTGGCCTGGCTGGCCACGCAGGCGGCGCGATGGCGTGATGCGGGCGAGAAGACGCTGGTCTTCGTGGCCCATCGCGAAACGCTCGACATGCTGCGCGACGCGCTCAGCGCGCGCGTGATGCTGGCCACCGGCCTGTTCCACGAAGACCTGTCTGCAGCTCGACGCGACACCGAAGTCGCACGGTTCCGGGCCGACGACGGCCCGAGCCTGCTGGTGTCGACCGAGGCGGGTGGTGAAGGCCGCAACTTCGAGTTCTGTCACCGTCTCGTGCTGTACGACCTGCCGTGGAAGCCGGCAGCGGTCGAACAACGCATCGGCCGGCTCGATCGGATCGGGCGCCGCATTCCGGTGGAAGTGGTGTACTTCCGACCGGCGTCCGGCCTCGGTGCCGACGTCGTGCGCCTGTTCGAACGTCTCGGCCTGTTCCGCGAGCCGATGGCTGGCGTCGAACCGCAGCTGGCGCTCGTGGAACGCGCTCTCGAGGACCTCGCGCTCACACCCGGCGCAACGTTGAGCGACACCGCCATCGACGACCTGCTCGCAGCCGCCGAGGCCGCACGCACGCGCATCCACGACGCCGCGTACCAGCAGATGCATCGCGACCCGTACCACGCCGACCTGGCCTCGTCGGTCCTCTCCCGTGTCCCTGACGACCTCGACGAGCGGATGGAGCGCGTGATCGTCGATCGCGCGGCGCGGCTCGGGTTCCGCGTCGAACACGTGCGCGGTCCGCGCGCCTATGCCGTCGAATTCGGCAGCGAAGCGCTCGTCGACAGCCTGCCAGGCGTGAGCGCCGGCGCGACCTTCGTCGGGTCGTTCGACCGCGAGTACGCGGTGCAGGACGAATCGCGCGACTTCTTCTCGTCTGGCCATGCGCTGGTCGAGGGCCTGCTCGCGCATCTCGACGAATCGACCGACGGCCGGGTGACGCGACTCGATCTTCGACTGCCCGGCGACGCAGGCGCGGGCCTCGTCGCCATCTACAAGGACGGTTCGGCCTGGGACGTCGTGGCGCTCGACGTCGAGGGTCGTCCACGACCGACCTGGGTCGGCGCCCTGCGCTCTCCGATCGGCCGCCTGCGCGTCACGGCGGCCGACCCTGGTCACGACTGGGCCCGCCTGATCGGGCGTGTCGCGAAGCGACTGCCAACCGACCGCGCGCCGCACGCGGTGGCCGCGCTCCTCGTGCGCCCCTGAGCCGGTTGCAGTCCGGGCAACCCGGCCGGTACGCTGGCGGCATCCATGGCGACCGACTCCAGCCTGACCCGCCGTACCTACGACGTCGAGGAAGCCGCCGTGCTGCTCGCACGCACGCCGGCCATGCTCGATACCTGGCTTCGCACCCTGCCCGACGCCTGGCTCGCCGCCAACGAAGGGCCCGACACCTGGAGCGCCTTCGACATCGTCGGGCATCTCGTCCACGGTGAACGCACCGACTGGATGCCGAGAGTCAGGCGTGTGCTCGAGCACGGCGAGGCGCTGGCCTTCGACCCCTTCGATCGCTTCGCGCAATTCGAGGACTCGCGAGGCAAGACCATCGACGCACTCCTCGACGAGTTCGCGCGGCTCCGCGCCTCGAGCCTCGAGCAACTGCGCGAGTTGTCGCTGACACCATCGCAGCTCGAATTGACCGGACGCCACCCCGCCTTCGGCCTGGTGACGCTGCGGCAGCTGCTCGCGACGTGGGTGGCGCACGACCTCGATCACGTCGCGCAGATCGCCCGCGTGATCGCCAGGCAATACAGCGACGAGGTCGGGCCATGGCGCGAATACCTGCGCATCGTCAACGGCCGGCCGGTGTGACCGGCGAACGCCATCGCCCTTCGCAATCACCGCCAACGGTGGCGGAGACGGAGGCCTTCGCGCCGGTGGAAGCGATCGGCCTGCGACTGCACGGCGTCGAGACCATCGTCCGCAGCGACGGCGCCCCTGGCCTCGCGCGAGATGGCCGCTTCATGGCGGCACTCGCACGGCATCCGTCGGCCGAGCCGTCGACGCTGGTCGTGCGTGTCGAACCCGACGTACGCGACGCGTTGATCGACGAGGCGCCTGACAGTTACTACCTCACCGACTACTACGACCGGCACGGCGTCGTGCTGGCGCGCCTCGATCGACTGACGCACGAGGCCCTCGCCGATCTGCTGTCGATGTCATGGCGGCTGTCGGTGCCAAACGGTGCGCCTGTCGATCATTCGTAAGCGTCGACGGACGAATGAGCGGACGGCCCGGCGGGCCGTCCCTACCTAGTTGCGGTAGCCCACCGAGCGCCTCGGCGTCCGCACCGCAGGAGCTCACGCTACCGACTACACCCGCGGGCCGTCGCTATCTAGAGGACGCCGCGAGGTACTCGCAGTTCGGTAAGGACGCGCCGCCAGCGCGTCCGCGCGGCAGTGCACATGCATGAGTGTGCGGTCCAAGGTTTGCGGAGGGTTCCGCGGGGCGCCGTTACCGGTCTGATTGGGCGGCGAGGATCGCGGCCAGCTCGGTGTCGCGCTGCAGTGCGGCAAGCAGGCGCGGTCCCCACCACTCGCCTCGGAATGTTGCGCCAGCGGCGAGCAGTCGACGTACGACCTCACGGGCCTGCGGCCAGCGATGCTGGTCCCGGTCCGTCGTGTGACTGTAGAGCGTCCAGTCGAGCGGCGTCGCGTCCCAGGTGGTATCGCGCGCCGCGACACGCGCGCCATGCGCCAGCAACATCTCGACGACATCGGCGTGGAAGCCACCGCTGGCCCAGTGCAGCGCGGTTTCACCGCGTGCATCGCCGGCCGAAGCATCGGCCCCGGCCTCCAGCAACCGTTGCGCGACGGCCAGGTGCCCGTATCCGGCCGCGTACATGAACGCCGTCTGCACGTCGTCCGCTGCGGCGCCGGGCAGCAACCGTTCGACGTCGTCACCGCGTCCCACGCCCGCGGCTTCGACGAGCGAGAGCCGCGAGCCATGCGCCGCGAGATGCGCAGCAGCAGCGGGTTGCCCGTTGGCCAGGCACCCGAGTACGGCGCCGTGCCTGTTGCCGGCAACACCAGGACGATCGATCCAGGCGCCACGCGCGAGCAGCACGTCGAGCAGCGCGATCTGCACACCGGCACGCTGCGGGTGGATGCTCGTCGACGCCAGCCCGAGGGCCGTCGCGCCGCCACCGTAAGCGGCCGACTCGGCGTTCACGTCGCTTCCGGCGTCGAGCAACAGCGTCGCGATATCGACGATGTTGCCGGGCGTCTTCTGTCGGAAGTCCTCGATGCCGTTGGCGGCGACGTAATGCAGCAGGGTGGAGCCATGCGCACGCGTCGAACGCGCGTGTACGAGCGAGGATGCCGCCGACAGGATCGCCCGTAGCCCGTCGATGTCGCCATCGACGATCGCGTCCGCCGCCTGTTCGAATCGCGCGGCGTCCGACGCCGGATCCGCGAGCGCCGCCAGATGCGCCTCGAACGCAGCCCAGTTCGCGAACCCATGCGCGTCGGCCACGAAATCGCGTGCCACGACTTCTACCGGTGCGTCGGCAGACTGATCGAGACGCTGCTGCCACTTCCGTGCGAGCAGCGGCACGAGGCGCTCGGCCGCAGCGACTGGCTCGGTGTCGGCGGTGACACGACGAGCGGTCGCGGCAGCGGCGACCAGATCGGTCGTCCAGGCACGAAGCGCCGACTCGTCAGCGCTCGGCAGCTCCGCCAGCAACGCCGACCGAGCGGCGTAATCGGAGGGAGTGGATCCCGGCGCAATCGGCAGCGCGTCGGACACGGTGCTGGCATTATCCGCTGTCCGGGTGGCGCGGCGGAGGCCGCGGCTCGAGTCACGGGGCCGACACGCGTCGGGCTCGAGTTCGACGCCTCCGTGTGAGGTCAGTGGCCGCTGCCTATAATCGGCCGATGCGCCACCGCATACTGGCCGCCCTTCTCCTCGGCACCGTCGTCGCCTGCAGTCGCTCGACCACGCCACCGCCTGCTCAGTCAGGCGCCGCTGGCAACGTCGAGGACCGCATCAAGACGATGGCCGATCGGTTCCTGGACGAGTACCTCGAGCGCAACCCTGAGGCCGTGACGTTCTACGGCATTCCCGGTCATCGGCACGACCGCCTGACCGACAACAGCCTCGCAGCACGCGACACGTGGCGGGCACTCGAGGACCAGTGGCAGCGCGATCTCGCTGCGGTCCAGCCGCCGGCCAGTGGCACCACGGCCGGGACGTACGCCACGCATCGCGAAGTGATCGAAGCGGCGATCGGCACCCGACCGTGCGAGTACGAGCTATGGCCGGTCAGCCAGATGCAGGGATGGCACACCGGCTATGGATATCTCGTGACCATCCAGCCGGTCGGAACGGCGGAGGCCCGTCAGGATGCGCTGACGCGTTGGGGTGCGCTCCCGAAGTACCTCGACACCGAGGTGGCCAACCTGCGTGAAGGCATCAAGCGCGGCTACACGGCGCCGAAACGGAACGTCCAGATCGTCATCGGCGAGATCAAGACGCTGGTCGAGATGCCGGCCGCCACCAATCCGTTCGCGTCGCCGGCGACGCGCGACAGCGATCAGGCCTTCAAGGACGCGTATCTCGCGTTGTTCAACGACCAGATGTTGCCGGCCATGCGGCGTTACCTGGCGTTCCTCGAAAACGAATACCTGGCCGCCGCGCGCACCGCCACGCCGGTGACGGCCAATCCACAAGGCGAGGCCTGCTATCAGGCGAGCATCCGAAACTGGAGCAGCACGAAGCGGACGCCCCAGGAAGTGCACGACATCGGACGCCGCGAGATGGACGCGCTCGTCACCGAGATGAAGGCGATCGGCACGAAGCTGTTCGGTACCGCCGACATCCCGACGGTCATGCAGCGCCTGCGAACGGACAAGAAGTATCTTTTCAAAAGTCGTGAGGAGTTGCTTGCCTATTCGCGGGCTGCCCTGGTAAGGGCAAAGGCGGCCGCGCCGCAGGCCTTCAACGTGATGCCGAAGGCCGACGTCACGATCGAACCCTACCCTGCGTTCCGCGAACGCTCGGCGCCCGGCGAGTACAACCCGCCGTCGGAGGACGGCAAGCGGCCGGGCCTCTTCTACATTTCGGCCTACGACGCCACGAAGAAGAGCCGGGCGGAGGACGAGTCCACCGCGTTCCACGAGACGATTCCCGGCCACCACTTCCAGATTGCACTCGCGGTCGAGAACCGTCGGACGCATCCGATCAGCAGGTACTTCATCAACAGCGGTTTCTCGGAAGGATGGGGCCTCTACGCCGAGCGGCTGGCCGACGAGATGCACCTGTTCACCGACGACGTCGACCGCCTCGGCATGCTGTCGTCACAGGCCTGGCGGGCCGGTCGGCTCGTCGTCGACACCGGGTTGCACGCGCTCGGCTGGTCGCGTGAACAGGCCATCGAGTATCTCGTGGCGATCTCGCCGCAGTCGCGTGAAGCGGTCGCGGCGGAAGTCGACCGCTACATCATCATGCCCGGCCAGGCGACGGCATACATGCTCGGCCGCATCGAGATTCAGGCCGCTCGCGACGACGCGAAGAAGGCGATGGGCGAGCGCTTCGACCTCAAGGCGTTCCACGACCGCGTCCTCGAGGACGGCGGCGTGCCGCTCGCCTACCTGCGCGAGAAGGTCGCCGCGTGGAGCCGCGCCGGATCATGACGGGCGTGCCGATCGATCCGCCCGTCGAGCCGATGCTCGCCAAGGTCGCCGCCGCACTGCCGGAGGGCGACGGCCTGATCTACGAGCCGAAATGGGACGGCTTCCGCGCCATCGTCTTCCGCGGCGATGACGACGTGTACATCCAGAGCCGCGACCTCAAGCCTCTGGATCGCTACTTCCACGAACTGCATGCGGCGCTGCTCGACGTGCTGCCGCCCCGCTGCGTCGTCGACGGCGAGATCGTCATCGCCACCGACGACGGTCTCGATTTCGACGCGCTGCAGATGCGCCTGCATCCAGCCGCGTCGCGCGTGCAGAAGCTCGCGGCCTCGACACCGTCATCGTTTGTCGCTTTCGATCTGCTCGCCGCTGATGGCGAGGACCTGCGCGACCGTCCACTCGTCGAGCGTCGGGCCCGGCTCGAGGCGCTGACGGCGTCGGTCGACGACGCAGCGGGCCGCCTGCGCTATCACCTCACGCCGACGACGACTGACCACGCGACGGCGGTGGATTGGCTGGCGCGCTTCGAAGGCGCCGGGCTCGATGGCGTGATGGTGAAGGGTGCGTCGCTCACCTATCAGCCGGGCAAGCGCGTGATGGTGAAGGTGAAGCACATTCGCACCGCCGACTGCGTCGTCGCCGGCTTCCGCTGGCACAAGAACGGTCCGGGCACGCTGGTCGGATCGCTGCTGCTCGGGCTGTACGACGACGCCGGCGTCCTGCAGCACATCGGCGTCACGTCGGCGTTCACGATGGCGCGGCGCGCCGAACTCGCGCGTGAATTCGAACCGCTGCGCGACGGCGCGCTCGAGGCACATCCGTGGCGGGCCTGGGCCCAGTCCGATGCGGTGACGTCGCGGATGCCCGGTGGACAGAGCCGCTGGAGTGCGGGCAAGGACCTGTCGTGGGAACCGCTGCGCATCGAGCGCGTGTGCGAGGTGACCTACGACCACCTGCAGGGTGATCGCTTCCGGCATGCGGCGGTGTTCCGGCGCTGGCGCCCGGACAAACCACCGGCCGATTGCCGCTACGACCAGCTGGAGATCACGACTCCGTTCGAGCTCGGGAAGGTCTTCGCCGCGGGCGCGGCCCCTCCTCGCTGATCTCCGCGCCGCCGACGCCCGCCCAGTCGGACGCGAGGTCTCCGTCCGGGTCGAGGGCTTCCTGAGGCGGTCGCAGCGCCTCGGGCACGTGCTGCAGGTTGACACGGATGCGCGTCCAGCTGACGTGCCGGCCGCGCAGCGAGTCGGTGAGCACATCGGCAGGTTCAAGATGCGCGGCCGCCTCGGGGTGCCGCGCCTTCCAGCGCTCGAGCCCTGCCTGCACCTCGTCCTTCTTCTTGGCCTTGCCAATCTCGATCAGCGGATGAATCGGCACCCGTCGTCGCGACGGCTGCGCGCGGACCGGTTCGCCTTCCTGCTTGCGATAGTGCGGCGGCCAGGGCGCATCACCGAGGCCATCACGCTCGTGTCGCGCGGACAGCTCGAGCAGCGACGCCAGCGAGCAGGGGCGTTCGTCCATCGCCGCATGCGGATCGCCGACCGATGCGAAGCGCGTCGGCATCGTCGCGAGCGTGAAGTCGCGCGGGTCGCACTGCGCGAGTTCATCCCACGTCACCGGCGCCGATACGCGAGCATCGGCGGTCGGCCGCACCGAGTACGCGGCGGCCACGGTGCGGTCCTTGGCGTTCTGGTTGTAGTCGAGGAACACGCCATGGCGCTCCTCCTTCCACCACTTGCTCGTCGCGATCGACGGCGCGCGCCGCTCGACCTCACGCGCGAAGGCGAGCGCGGCGCGACGCACTTCGTCGAAGCCCCACCGGCGTTCGATGCGGACGTAGACGTGCACGCCCCGCGAGCCCGAGGTCTTCGGCCAGCCGATGAGGCCGAGGTCGTCGAGGGTGGCGCGCACCACTCCAGCCACGTCACGGATCTGCGGCCACTCGACGCCGGGCACCGGGTCGAGGTCGATGCGGAGTTCGTCAGGATGGTCGAGATCGTCGGCACGGACGGGATGCGGGTGCAGTTCGAGGCACGCGAGGTTGGCCATCCACGCGAGCACGGCCGCTTCACGTGGCACGACTTCCTCGGCGGTGCGACCGGATGGGAACGACAACGTCACGACCTCGACCCAATCGGGCCGCGAGCTCGGCGCGCGCTTCTGGTAGAAAAACTCCGCGCCGACGCCGTTGGGATGACGGACGAGCACGTTGGGTCGACCGCCGGCACCGCGCAGTGCGCCAGGCGCGACGGCCAGGTAGTACTGCACGAGATCCAGCTTGGTGTGACCGGCGTCCGGGAACAGCACCTTGTCGGGGTTGGTGACGGTGACGTCACGTTCACCGACACGCAGGGTCGTGCCGTCCGACGAAGCTGACGAGGTCTTGCGAGCCACGGGTCCGACTAGCGTACGACGAGGCGGGCCGGGGCGCACGCGCGTCCGGAGTCGCGCCACGTGCCGCGGAAGCCGACACCGGCCGGTTCAGGCCGCTCGCAGGTTGGTGAGCGTGGCAGGCGCGGCGGTCGGGGTGCCTGCCGCCGGCAGCACGTCGATCGGCGCGTCGACGTTGCGGCGACCGCCTGTGATCACGGCTGCTGCGCCCAGCAACAGGGCCAGCACGACGCCGAGCGCAATCCAGCGACGAAGGGAAGACGAGACGGTCGGCAGCATGTGGCTCGCGGGTGCAAGACCCCTGCCCGGCTCGAACCGATCGCGACGGACCGGGTCACCGGTCCGCCGCAATGAGGTACTTACGCTTTGGGGATGGTCAGCACCTGTCCCGGCTGGATCTTGTCCGGGTCGCTGATGATGTTCTTGTTGGCCTCGAAGATCTTCATGTATGCGTTGGCGTCGCCCAGATGCGCCTTGGCGATCTTGCTGAGCGTGTCGCCCGACTGCACCGTGTAGGTCACCGCAGCCGGCTCCACCACGTCGATCTGCGCGTTGAGCTCGTCTTTCCACGTGGGCACGCTCTTCAGCGCATCCCAAATGCGGTTCTTCTCGTCTTCCGACGCAACCGTGCCCTTGAACTGGAGGCGCCCATCGCGCTCTTCGGCGCCGCCTTGCATCCCCACCGTCTTGGCAACGTGAATCGCCGCAGCGTACTTGTCTCGCAAGCTCATCTCTGTGGTCTCCTCGTCGAGCTATGGAAATGCCCGTGCCCCACACGGTATCAGGACCGCTGTGTCGCACGCGACCGGCGTGCCCACCATGCTCGAGCTGCCAGACCGGCGGCCATCAATATCCCCGCCTTCGTGGACTCCGCTGCTACGGCTGGAGTGCTGACCTCACTACGACGCGCAGCTCCGGTCGCCGCTGAGGGCGGCGTCGACCGGTCTGCCGACGGCTGCGCGCCACGTCTGGCGGAGAGACGCTCACGCCAGGCACGCGCGGCACGCGCGCCGAGCATCGTCTTCTCGCCCGGCACCTTTTCGCCCGGATCCTTGCCGTGCGGCGAGGCGTGCTCGATCTCGGCGTTCATCTCGGCCCCGATCAGGATGGCGAGGCTCGACACGTAGAACCACAACAGGAGCACCATCACCCCACCGAGGGCGCCGTACGCGGCGTTGTAGTCGGCGAAGCGCGTGACGTAGAGCTTGAAGGCGAGCGAGGCGATCAGCCACAACGTCGTCGCCACGACGGCGCCCGGCGTGATCCAGATCCAGTCCTGCTCGGCGTCGGGCGCGAAGAAGTACACCAGGGCGATGGCAAGCGAGACGAGCCCGAAGGCGATCGGCCACTGCAGGATCTTCCACGTCCACTCGACGACACCGCCCATTCGCAGGGTCTGTCCGATGTACTCGGCGATCGAGGGTCCGGCCAGCACCAGTGTGAAGGACACGAGGAAGAAGATGGCCATGCCGATGGTCAAGGCAATGGCGATCAGGCGCACCTTCCACCAGGGGCGGCCTTCCTCGATGTCATAGGCCGCGTTGAGGGCCGACACGCCCGACACCATCGCCGATGAACTGCTCCACAGCGCGGCCAGCACGCCGAACGTCAGGAGCCCGCCGTTCTCGGCCTCGGAGATGCGTCGGATCTGGTCGCGCACGATGTCGACGACATCACGCGAGGCGATCGGCTGCAGCAGCCTGGTGATGTCACCGGCGAGATCCTGAAGCGGGAAGAAGCTGCCCAACGCCAGCAGGAACAGGATGGCCGGGAACAGCGACAGGAAGAGGTAGTAGGCCAGTTGCGCGGCGAGGCCGAGGACGTCGTCGTCGACCGACTCGTTGGCGGTGCGCTTGACGAGTTCACCCCAGCTGATCGGGATGTCGAAAACAGCCATGATGCCCCCCCTGATTGCAACTCGGGGGCCAGAGCCGTCGTGCCGGCGTTCAGCGCATCGTGCGGCTGTCGAGCAGATCGCGAATCAGCTGGGCCAGCGTCGAGAAGTCGATCGGCTTGTTGACGAAGGGGAAGACGGGGCCCGATGACCCGGCACGTGCCAGCATCTCGCTCGGGTATCCCGACATCAGGACGATGCGCACGCCGGGCAATTTTCCGCTGAGCGCCAGCGCGAGCTCGTAGCCGTCCATGCCGCCGAGCACGACGTCCGACAGCAGCAGATCGATCTCCGCGGCATGCGTCTCGGCCAGCACCAGTGCCTCTTCGGCGCTCTCCGCCTCGATGACGTTGTAGCCACGACGACTCAGGAAGCGCTGCGCCACCCGCCGCACCGCCTCGCGATCCTCGACGAGCAGGATGGTCTCGGTCCCGCCGGGCAACGGCCGTGCCGCCGTCGTCGCCGGAGTCGGTGGCGTCGCCGCCGCGAGCGTCGGGAGGTAGATCCGCACGTCGCACCCCTGCCCCGGGGCCGACTGCAACCCGACCCCGCCACCGGCATGCGTCACAATCGACTGCACCGTCGGCAAGCCCAGGCCGGTGCCGCGATCGTCGGCCTTGGTGGTGAAGAACGGCTCGAACGCCCGTCGACGCACGTCCTCGCTCATGCCGGGACCATCGTCCTTGATCGAGATGCACAGATACGTGCGGCCCGGCGTGCCCGGCGCGCCAGTGTCGGTCGAGAACGCCGACGCGCTCACCAGCGACGACGTGATCCGCACGGTGCCGCTCTCGCCGATGGCGTCCCTCGCATTGACGATCAGGTTGGTGAGGACCTGCTCCATCTGGCCGGGGTCGGCCAGCACCTGCGGCAGTCCCGGCAGCCACACGATCTGCAGGCCCACTGACGCGCCCAGCAGTCGCTTGAACAACGGCGTCATGCGCGTCAGCACATCGTCGAGCTGCAGCGGCTGCGGCTGTACGACCTGACGTCGGCTGAACGTGAGCAGCTGCCGCGAGAGGTTCGTCGCCTGCTGCGCCGCCTCGCGGATGCTATCGAGTTCCTCGATGACGGGCGACTCGCGCGGCAGCTGGTGTCTCGCGGCTTCGCAGTGGCCGAGGACAACGGTCAGCAGGTTGCTGAAGTCATGGGCGATGCCACCAGCCAGGCGGCCGAGCGCTTCCTGCTTCTGCGCCTGCAGCAGGCGCGCCTCGCTGTCGCGCAGGGCCTGCTCGGCGCGCTTGCGCGCGGTGATGTCCTCGCAGATCAACAGCAGTTCAGGCGGATGCCCCGTGTCGGGCAGCGTGCGGGCCCATTCGGCGACCCAGATCACCTCGCCGTCGTGGCGGATCTTGCGGAGCTCCCACGCGTGGGTGACGTCGGGCTCGCGGAAGCAGCGCGCGATCTGCCGCTGCACGGTGTCGCGATCGTCCTCGTGGAAGACGTCGGACACGGGCGTGCCGACGACTGATTCGATCGGGTAGCCGAGGTGTTCGATGGCGGTGCGGTTGGCCGTGAGGATCCGTCCGTCGGCCGTCACCGTGAAGTACATCAGCGGGCTGCGCTGGTACAGCAGCTCCATGTGCGCCGCGGCGGTGTCGACCTGCTTCAGCTGCGCGGCCAGCGGCGCGGCGTCGGTGACCAGCGTCGCCCAGAGCCCGCCGTCGGCCGGCAACGACCACGACGCGACCAGCAGCCGTGATTCCGGATGATCACTGTTGCCCAGCAGGCGGGCCCGTGGACCATCGCTGCCGAGGGCCAGCGCGAGATCCTCCGCGTTCGCCGTGTCGGCCATGACGAACACATCGCGCACCGTGGTGACCGCCGGTGCCCAGGCGCAGCCGACGCCGGCGAGCAACCGGCCGGCCTTCTCGTTGATTGCGAGGATGACGCCGCCGTCCCGCCAGATGAGGACGGCGCAGCTCTCGCTCGCCAGGAACCATCGCGCGCAATCGGGAATGTCGGCGAGGCTGGCCGGCGGCATGGCACTCAGGCGGACGGTTTCAGAACGAGACACGCCAGCGGCGGCAACACGACCACCAGCGACTGCGCCTGCCCGTGCGACGGCACGTCCACGGTCGTCACCTGCCCGCCATTCCCCATGTTGCTTCCTCCGTACGCCGCAGCATCACTGTTCATCACCTCCAGGTACGTGCCTGCAACCGGCACGCCGAGTTGATAGGCGTCGCGCGGCACCGGGGTGAAGTTCATCAACACCACGAGGAGGTCAGCGGGATCGGATCCGCGGCGAATGAACGAGATCACGCTGTTCTCGTTGTCATTGCAGTCGATCCACTGGAAGCCGGACGGGTCGTAGTCGCGCTGGAAGAGCGCTGGCTCACGCCGGTACAGCGCGGCCAGATCGGCGACATACCGGAGCAGCGTGTCGTGCGGCGAGTGCTCGAGCAGGAACCAGGGCAGCGATTCGCCGTGGTTCCATTCGCGCCATTGCCCGAACTCGCAGCCCTGGAACAGCAGTTTCTTGCCCGGGTGCGTGAACATGTACCCGTAGAGCGCGCGCAGGTTGGCGGCCTTCTGCCAGGTGTCGCCCGGCATCTTGTCGAGCAGGTGACGCTTCCCGTGCACCACCTCGTCGTGCGAGAACGGCAGGATGAAGTTCTCGTTGTACGCGTACAGCATCGAGAACGTCAGGTGCGTGTGTTCCCAGCGCCGGTAAATGGCGTCCTTGGACATGTAGGCCAGGATGTCGTGCATCCAGCCCATGTTCCATTTGTAGGTGAACCCCAGCCCGCCGAGGTGCACCGGCCGGCTGACGCCCGGCCACGCGGTCGATTCCTCGGCGATCGTCACCACGCCGGGCTGCCGTTCGTGGACCAGCGTGTTGAGGTGCTGCAGGAACGTCACGGCATCGAGGTTCTCGCGGCCGCCATACGCGTTGGGCACCCACTGGCCGGATTCACGCGAGTAGTCGAGGTACAGCATCGACGCCACGGCATCGACCCGCAGGCCGTCGATGTGGAAGTCCTCGATCCAGGCGAGCGCACTCGCCGTCAGGAAGTTGCGGACCTCGTTGCGCCCGTAGTTGAAGATCAGGGTGCCCCAGTCCATGTGCTCGCCCTGGCGCGGGTCGGCGTGCTCGTACAGCGCCGTGCCGTCGAAGCGGGCCAGGCCGTGGGCATCCTTCGGAAAGTGTCCCGGCACCCAGTCGAGAATCACGCCGATGCCGGCGCGATGCAGGGCGTCGACGAACGCGCGGAAGTCGTCGGGCGTGCCGAAGCGGCTGGTCGGCGCGAAGAAGCCGGTGACCTGATAGCCCCACGATCCGTCGTAGGGGAACTCCAGCACCGGCAGCAGCTCGACGTGCGTGAAGCCGATGCGCTGCACGTGCGCAATCAGCCGCTCGGCGAGTTCCGCGTACGAGAGGAACTCGCCGTCCTCGTCACGTGCCCACGAGCCGAGATGGACCTCGTAGATCGACATCGGCTGGTCGAACGCTTCACGGCGCTCGGTCCGGGCCGCGATCCACTCGGCGTCCTGCCACACATACGTGCTGTCGGCGCAGACCACCGACGCGGTCGCTGGCGGCAACTCACCGGCCGCCGCGCACGGATCGGCCTTCAGGAAGGCCGGGCCACCGGCGCTCGAGACCAGTTCGTACTTGTATCGGGCGCCGGCGCCGACACCCGGGACGAACAGTTCCCACACGCCCTGGGGCAGGCGTTGGCGCATCGGGTGCACGCGCCCGTCCCAGCCGTTCCAGTCGCCGACGACGCTCACCCGACTCGCGTTGGGCGCCCACACCGCGAAGCGCGTGCCGGACACGCCGCCAAACGTCGTCGGATGGGCACCGAGCGCCTGGTGCAGCTGCTGGTGCCGCCCTTCCCCGATCAGGTAGAGATCGAGATCGCCGAGCAGCAGGCCGAAACGGTACGGATCCTCGACGACGCGCACCTCGCCGTCGTCGCGCAACGTGACTTCCAGCTGGTACGGCAGATGGACGTCGGAGCCAGGCACGGTCGCCTCGAACAAGCCGTCCGGATGGCGCACCGTCATCGGATGTGCCGACGGCAGCGCCCCGCCAATCAGCACACGCACGCCGGACGCGCGCGGCTGGAAGGTGCGAATGCGCAGGCCTTTCCCGGGCTCGAGATGGGGGCCGAGGACGGCGAACGGGTCGCCGTGGGTGGCGTTGACGATGGCGCGGAGCGCCGGGTCGAGCGCAGTCACGGTCACGACTCCAGGCGGCCCGACGGCAGCCGAATCTCGGTGAGCCAGCCCTCTCGTTCAGCCTCGTCCGGGTGATCCCCCGGCCCGCCGACCGACGACACGCCCTGGGCGTCGTAGACCGGGCACCAGCCGAGGGCCGCTGTCACCACCAGGCCCAGGGCCGCCAGGCGGACCGGCAGGCGCACCGGCCACGGGGCCCGCGCGGTCGCCGCGATCGCCACGCCCGCGCCCGTCAACCGGAGCACCCGCTCGAGGTCGCCGATGTTCTGGCCGTGTTCGAAGGCGTGCACGGTCGACGGCGCCAGCAGCCCGGCGGACTCCAGCGCGTCGACCAGTACGGCATTGGATGGTTCGACCAGCGTTTGCCCGCCGATGCGGACGACGGGCGTGCGGCGCGGCCCGCCGGTCGCATCGGTGACGTCCTGCAGCGCTTCGAGTTCGAGGTCCACGTCGATGGTGCGGAACGGCACGCGGAGGCGGCGCAGGCAGCGCAGCGTCCGGGCGGTGTCGGCGCACCATGAGGCGCCCAGCACCTCGACGGCCGGGAGGGCGTCGGTCATAGACGGGTCACGCTATCGGAGTGGCGCTACCCCGTCAATCTCGGCCCAGCGCCGCCGCCGCGCCGGGCGAGGTCCCGGTGAGGCGCCGCACGGTCTGCGGCACGACCCCGAGGAACAGCGCGCTCTCGTGCCGGACGTCGGCCATCAGCTCGCTGAGGGGGCCGCCGTCGCCGTATTTGAGGTACAGCTCGATGCCGGTGATGGCCCCGGCCAGGCGCGCCGCCGCCAGCGTGGCCGCCGCGCCGCGCAGCTTGTGCGTGATCCTGGCCAGCGCCTGCGTGTCATTGGCGGCGGCTGCCGCCTCGAGCGCCTCCAGCTCCGCCGGCAGCGACTCAGCGAACAGGTGGAGCATCCGCGCTCCGAGGTCGCCGTTGTGGTTGCAGCGCAGGAGGACTTCGGCCGGGTCGAGGATGTCCTCGGCGTCGGGGGCCGGGTCCAGCCCGCCGCGATCGGTCGGCATCGGCGGTCGGGCCGGTTCGGCCACGGGCGCCGGCGCCTCGTCGGCCTCGACCGGGTCGCCGGCGAGCAGCCGCTGCAGGGTACGCTGCAGGATCGTCCCGCGCACCGGCTTGGTGAGGTAGGCGTCCATGCCGGCGTCGAGACACGCGCGCCGGTCCTCGTCGGTGGCGTTGGCGGTGAGCGCGATCACGCGCGGGTCGTGCGACGTCCGGCCATCACGACGCGCCTGACGCAGCTGGCGCGTGGCCTCGAGTCCGTCGAGCACGGGCATCTGGCAGTCCATCAGGACGATGTCGTACGGGCGCGCCAGCACCGCTTCGACGGCGGCCTCGCCGTCGGCCACGAGGTCCACCTCGCAGCCC
>DATJTM010000053.1:0-11606 GCA_035503395.1 Luteitalea sp. | reverse complement strand
AGGTGCCGTCACTCAACTTGAGTTCCGACGCCAGCGGGAAGGTCTCGATGCCCTGACGCTGGAGCAACGACACGAGCAGATCGACCCGCGTCTGGTCTTTCTGGCCCGCCGGGATGATGAACGCGTGGGGCGCGTCCTTCTTGCCGGCCTCGATGCTGTTGCGACTCTTCAGGTAGAAATTCTCGGTGATCACGTCGGGGAACGACGAGGCGTACTGCAGCGCCGAGATCACCGCGGTCTGCATGTAGTTGGTGTTGTTGCGCATCGACCACGTGACCTCGCGGTACGGCGGCAGCGGCCGATACCACTCGCGGCTGGTCTGCCCGGCACCGCCGTCGGGTGGCGCCACGCGCCGCTTCATCGTCGTCGCGCCGCCGTTGCCGAACGTTTCGTACATGCGGACCAGGCCGTTGTGGTTCGACGACATGAACGCCAGGTACCCCGGTGAGTACATGTCGACGAAGCCGTGCGTCCACACGCCTGGCATGCCGTACTTGGTGAGCTGCGCCATCTCGAAGTTGGCAAACATCGGCAGCTCGCCGTAGACGATCGGATCGAGGTTCGGGTTGTGCGGCGCCTGGCCGGAGAACGTGTAGAGGAACGGCACCGACTCGTGCAGGTCGTGCATCACCGGCGGGTGCGTCTTCAGGTACCACTCGAGGTGTGCCCGCATCGTCACCTGCGAGTAATTGATGTCGCGATTGTTGTCGTGAAAGATGTACTTGCCCCAGTACGGTGGGCCGGTGATGCGGTCCTTCTCTTCGGTGATGTCGACCATGTGCTTGCGGTACCAGTCGACGTACCGATCGCGTCCGTCCGGATCGCTGGCCGGTGTCAGGCTCACGATGATGCGGTCGCGGATCTGCTTGAAGAGCGGCGTTTCGGTGACCACCAGGCGGTAGGCCAGCTCCATCAACATCTCGGGCGGCCCCGTCTCGGCGCTGTGCAGCCCGCCCATCAGGTGGTAGATGGGCGGCGTCGTCGCGATCAGCCGCTTCGCGTCCTCCGGCGACAGCTGCCTGGGATCGGCCAGCTTCGCCAGGCTGGCCTTGTGCGTTTCCAACTGCTTCAAGGTCGCTTCATTGGCGATGTAGACGACCGTGATGTCGCGGCCCTCGTCGGTCTTGCCGATGGTCGTGACCCGGATGCGCGGTGACGCCTTCTCGAGCGCGCGGTAGTACGCGAGCGCCTCGGCGGTGCGCGTCAGCCGCTTCGGCGTGCCGACGTGATAGCCGAGGACGTCCTTCGGCGTCGGGACGCCTTTCACCAGCGGCAGATGGTCGACGAGCGGGCTCAGGAACTCCGGCCCCGTCGTCCACGCCTTCACTTGCGTTGCGAAGTCGGGATCGACGGATTCACGTGAGGCCGGCTGCGCGTGCGGCGTGGCAACGAGCAGGCACGACAGGCAGGCGATGGAAACCCAGCGCGCCAGATGGGCTGTTGGCATGCCGGCGACTATACCGCCGCCAGTTCTGTGATCGGCGTGCCATTTTCGTCATCCGGCTCGGAGGCGCCGCTGGCCTGATCCGCCGTCAGATAGGGAAAACGGCCGGAAAATGGCGTGGCACGCCGGTTGCCTCTGTATGGGAGCGTCGGCGGTCTGTTTGTGGCACGATGCCACAGTGCTGGGGAGCCAGATCGTCGGCAGCAGAGACTGCGCAATTCTGCGCGGTCTCTGCCCGTTTCTCCCACGGCCGGCGAGGATGGGCGGATGATGCCGCTGCGCCTCGATCTGAACGCCGACGTCGGGGAACACGACGGCCCACCACCGGCCGACGCCCGCGCCTTGCTGCGCGTCATCACTTCCGCCAACATCGCGTGTGGCTGGCACGCCGGAGACCCGGTGAGCATGCGACAGACTATCGCTGCCGCCAGTGTCCTGGGCGTCCAGATCGGCGCGCATCCGTCGTATCCGGATCGTGAAGGCTTCGGCCGCAGGCCGATGCCCCTGTCGCCGCAGGAGATAGCCGACGCCGTCACCCATCAGGTGCGGGCGCTCGTGCTGATTGCCAGCGACGAGCGGACCCGCGTGGCGCACGTGAAGCCGCACGGCGCCCTCTACAACGCCGCCTGGCAGGATCACGGCGTCGCCGAGGCGATCGTCACCGGCATCGTCACCGTGGACCGCAGCCTCGCGCTCTATGCCCCGCACGGTTCGGCGCTCGCTGCCGCCGGCCTGGAGGCGGGGCTTCGCGTCGTCGCCGAAGGATTTGCCGATCGCGGCTACGAGGACGATGGCACGCTGACTCCACGCGGACATGCGGCGGCCGTCCTCGAGAGTCCGCGCGAAGTCGGGGACCGGGCGCTCGCCTGGGTCCAGTCGGGAGCGCTCGCCTCCAGAACGGGGCGATCATTGCGATTGCCGGTCGACACGCTTTGCGTCCACGGCGACACGCCCGGCGCGGCGGCGATCGCCGCGCACCTGCGCTCGTCGCTCGTCGAGGCTGGCGTGGCCGTCCGCCCAGCCCTCGAAGACTGAGATCCCGGCCGTGGCCCTCTTCGTGATTGCCGTTGTCGCCTGCGCGGCATCGGCGTTGACCTTCGTCTCGGGGTTCGGTCTCGGCACGCTGCTGATGCCGGTGTTCGCGTGGTTCATGCCGCTCGAGCAGGCCATTGCGACGACCGGCGTGGTGCACTTCCTCAACAGCCTGTTCAAGTTCGCGCTGGTCGGCCGTCGGGCGCACTGGCCGGTCGTCTGGCGGTTCGGTATCCCCGCGTTACTGGCGTCGCTATTGGGCGCGTGGTGGCTGGTCCAATTATCGGAACGCCCGCCGCTCACCTCCTACGCGCTTGGCGGCCGCGTCTTCGAAATCACCGAGGCACGTCTCCTGATCAGCGTGCTCCTCGCGACCTTCGTCCTGGTCGAATGGGTGCCGCGGTGGAAGGCGCTGACGGTGCCGGCGCGATGGATGCCGCTCGGCGGCATCCTCAGCGGGCTGGCCGGCGGGATCTCGGGGATGCAGGGCGCCCTCCGGTCGGCCTTCCTGGCACGGGCCGGCATGGACAAGACGACGTTCGTGGCGACCGGCGTCGCCATCGCCTGCCTGATCGACGTGTCGCGCGTCGGCGTCTACGCCTCGATGCTGCGCCGGGCCGGGACGTCACTGGACCTGGGTGTCCTGGGTACGGCGGTCACGGCGGCGCTCGCCGGGGCGGTCGTCGGGCGGCACTATCTGGAGAGCCTGACGATGGAGGCGGTGCGGTCGCTGATCGCGGTGCTGCTGCTCGTCATGGCGGTGGCGATGGCTGCCGGTCTACTCTAGGCGCACACGTCATGCGTTCCCTGTACACCCTTGCAGTCCTGCTGCTGCTCGCCGCTCCCGCGGCGGCACAGCGTCGCGGTCTCACGCCTGCCGACTTCTACAAGGAGGTCGTCGTCGAGGACGTCGCCATGCGGCCGCAAGGCGACATGGTGGCCTTCACGGTCATGACGATCGTCGAGAAGGAGAACCGGCGACACCGCGAGATCTGGCTGCAGCCGATTGCGCAGGGCAAGCCGCAGGGCGAGGCGTGGCGTTTCACCTCGCCGACCGAGGAGTCGAGCGCGCCGCACTGGAGCCCCGACGGCAGCCTGCTCGCGTTCACGTCGCGTCGCGACAAGGACGACAACCCATCGTGGTTTGCGCGGGTGGGCGCGACGGGAGGCGAGGCTTTCCACCTCGAGGGTGTATCAGCCGAACCGGTATGGTCGCCGGACGGGAAATGGATCGCCTACGTGAAGGCGCCGATGCGCGACAAGGACGGCGATGGCGTCGCCGACAAGAAGGACGAGCGCGAGGGCTGGATCGCGCCCGACTCCATGTCGAAGACGCTCGACGCCAAGCGCTTCGACGGCCGTGTCGTGACGTCGATCCGGTACAAGTCGAACGGGACGCTGGCGTGGATGCCGCACTACTCGACGCGTGACGTGCCGCAGATCTTCGTCGCCCCTGCCACTGGCGGCCCGGCCACGCAGGTCACACGCCTGAAGTTCGCCCCCTCGCAGATCGAATGGCTGGCCGACAACCAGACGCTGCTCTTCACCGCCGACGCGCAGCAGGACGACGAACTGAATGCGCAGCTGACGACGGATCTCTACGCCGTGTCGCGAACCGGCGGTGAGCCGCGCGTGCTCACCACCAATCCCGGCGCCGAACGGTCGGTTGCGGTGTCGCCGAAAGGCGATCAGATCGCCTACCTGTCGCAGTCGGCGGTTGGCGAAGAGACCGACGTGATGCTCGCGTCGCTGGCGCCCGATGGCACGCTGCAGGGCACGCCGCGCAACCTGACGGCGATCTGGGATCGCGTGCCGGGCGCACCCCGCTGGACGGCTGACGGTCGCGCCATCCGTTTCGACGCCGAGTCGGACGGCAACGCGCACGTGTTCGAGGTGCCGATCGAGGGGCGCGCTCCGGTGCGGGCGATCACCTCGGGCGAGGTCAGCATCCGGAGCGGATCCGAAAGCCGTGATGGTGCCTGGATGGCCTGGCGCCAGGACTCCCCGATGTCGCCCGCGGAACTGTACGTCGCCGCAGGGACCGGGAAGAACGCCGTACAGGCCACGCGTTTCAACGCCGCCTGGCTGGCGCAGGTCACGTTGCAGACACCGGAACGACTGACCTGGACGGTGGGCGACGGCACGACGATCGAAGGGTGGCTCGTGAAGCCGCTCGACTACGTACCCGGCAAGTCGTATCCGCTCGTCCTGAAGATTCACGGCGGGCCGCACACGCAGTACGGCAACACGTGGTTCTCGACCTTCCACATCCTGTCGGCGTCGGGCATGTTCGTGCTGTACCCGAACCCGCGCGGTTCATCGGGGTACGGCCACGCCTTCACGTACGCCACCCGCGGCAAGTGGGGTGAGATGGACTCGGAGGATTACCTCAAGGGCGTCGACACGGCGCTGGCGCGCTACAAGGACATCGATCCGAAGCGGCTGGGCGTGTCGGGCGGCAGCTACGGCGGCTTCATGACCAACTGGCTCAGCGCCACCACCGATCGCTTCGCGGCCGCCGTGACCAGTCGGTCGATCAGCAACTGGGAGAGCTGGTACGGCACGTCGGACGCGCAGCGCCTCACCGAATACGAGTTCTTCGGCCCGCCCTGGGAACAGCGGGAGGTCTATCGCCGCCTGTCGCCACTGACGTACGTCGAGAAGGTCACCATCCCGACGCTCATCATCGACGGCGAGAACGACTGGCGGACGCCCCCGACCGATGGGGAGCAGTGGTTCATGGCGCTGAAGAAGCGCGGCGTGCCGGTCGAACTCGTGAGCTATCCGCGTTCGACGCACGACCTGTCGCGCACCGGCGAGCCGTGGTTGCTCGTCGATCGCCTCGAGCGCATCCGCAGCTGGTTCGATCACTGGCTGGTCAACAAGAAGGCCGCGGCGGGCACGCCGTAGTATTTCCACGACGGTAGGGACGCGCCGCCGGCGCGTCCGGAAGTCCTCAGCGCGCTGACACAGACGGACGGCTCGGCGAGCCGTCCCTACCGAATGGACGCGTCGACGCGTCACTTTCGCAAATGGACTCAATCGCGATGGCACTCGCGCGATATTCGTTCGTCCTTCTCGTCACCGTGATCGGGCTGGCCTCGGGCGCTCGCGCGCAGCCGCCTGAAGCCGCGTCACCCCGTCAGACGCAAGCGGATGATTACACATCCTACGAATTGCTGGCGCCGGAACGACAGCAGTTCCGCATCCTGTACGACGTGAGCGCGACGACGGCCGGTGCGCGGGTGTTCCTGAACCCGATCCGGCCAGGGAGTGAAGCGAGCGACGAGCGGATCACCGACCTCGCCACCGGACAGCCGCTCCGCTTTGTGGTGGTTTCCGGCACCGAGGCGCGGACGCTCGGCCTTCCCAACGCAGCGGCCGACGCGCAGTACCTCAAGGTCGACCTCGCCCGTCCGGTCCCTCCCGGTGGCGAGCAGCGGCTGCGCATCGACAAGACCTACAAGGATGCGGCGTCTTACCGTCGCGAGGGCGATGACATCGTCTTCGCGCGCTCGCTGGGGATCCGTCGCAACAAGGTCGTCCTGCCGGCGGGCTACGAGGTCGTCGCCTGCAACACGCCGGTACAAGTCTTCACGGAAGCCGACGGGCGGATTGCGCTGAGCTTCGTCAACATCCAGCCCGGGCAGGTCGCGCTCGAACTGCGCGCTCGCGCGCTGCCGGCTGGCACGAAGGTCGCGCCGCGACCCGCGGCGCCACGGGAAGCGGAGGGCACGGCGGGTCCGGCCGCACGCGTCCCCAGCCTGGCCGCATCAGCGGCGGCGGCAGTGAACGACCGCGCCTTCCAGGACCGCGAGATCACCTACTGGCTGCAGCCGCCCGACACGCACGCTTTCGACATCTCGCACGACTACACCGAGAGCCGCGTCGGGATCGACCGCTACGTCAACGTCGTGCGGGGCGGCAGTCGCGTGTCCAAGCCGGGGGCGACCGCTCTCGACACCGGTGAGGTGCTCCCCGTCGAGACGCTGCGCGGTGAGGCAATCACGAAAGCGGGCGTCGAGATCGGTGCGCCTGTCGCCGCCGACAGCGAAGCCGTGGTGATTCGGTTTCCCGCGGTGAAGGCGGGACAGAGCACACGGCTCCGCATCACCGAGACCTACACCGACCCATCGCGCTACGGCATCGTCGACGGCACGCTGATCTGGCGACGCAGCTTCGGGCGTCCGCGGAACGTGATGGTGCTGCCGGAAGGGTGGTTCGTCACGGCCAGCAGCGTGCCGGCCGTCATCGATCGCGACGAGCAGGGACGCGTGAGGCTGTCCTATGTCAACCCGCGCAACGACGAGATCGACGTGTTGGTGCGGGCGGCGAAGCGGTGAGCCTTGCCGGTAGGGCACGTCTCCGACGTGCCTGCGGCGTAAGGCCGCCTCGGCCTTCGACTCCGCTCAGGCCGCCCCGAGCAACGTCGAGGGGCGGGGAGGCGGCCCTACCGTCAGTGGCTAGTCCCGTTCGACCTTGGTGACCTGATTCAGCAGGATGTGCAGCTTGATGCGGTCGCCACCGTGCAGCGTGGCGTCCACGTCCTCGCCGCCGACCCGGGCCATCTGCGGCACCTGTTCGTCATCGTCGGCGCGCACGTAGTGCACGTCGTAGAAGACCTGCCCGTGGATGCTGACGGGCTGCAGCTTCGTGAGGACGCCGACCTGGATGCCGCGAAGCATGCGCTTATTGTGTCCCGCCCATGAGCAGCATGAGGAGCGCCTTCTGGGCGTGCAGGCGGTTCTCGGCCTGGTCGAAGATGATCGAGGAGGGGCCGTCCATCACCGCGTCGGTCGCCTCCTCGCCGCGATGGGCGGGCAGGCAGTGCATGAACACGGCGTCGCCGGCCGCGGCCATCAGGGCCTCGTTGACCTGGTAGGGCGCGAAGACCTTGCGACGATGCTGCGCCTCGGCCTCCTGGCCCATCGACGTCCAGGCATCGGTATAGACCGCAGCGACGCCGTCGACCGCCTTCACCGGATCGCGGTACGTCGTGAGCGCTGCGTCGTGGCGTGCCAATGAACGCAGCTGATCTTCGATCTCCGGTCGGAACTCGTAGCCATCGGGCGCCGCCAGGTGGACGTGCATGCCGAGCATCAGCGCGCCCTGCGCCAGCGACGTCGCCACGTTGTTGCCGTCGCCGATGAAGGCGACCGTCTGGCCTTTCAGCGTCCCGAGCTGTTCCTGCAGCGTCAGCAGGTCGGCCAGCGCCTGGCAGGGATGCTCCTCGTCGGTGAGGGCGTTGACGACGTGCACGCGTGGCGCAGCGGCCGCGAACTCGACGAGCCGCTCCTGCGCGAAGGTGCGGATGACGACGCCCGAGACCCAGCGTTCGAGGTTGCGGGCGACGTCGGCGATCGGCTCGCGTTCGCCCATCGCCACGTCCTGCGGCGGCGCGATCACGTCGCCACCGAGTTCCCGCACCGCGATCTCGAACGTGCAGCGCGTGCGCAGCGACGGCTTCTCGAACAGCAGCGCGACGTGTTGACCCGCGAGAGCCGTCGCCCCGAAGCCACGGGCGCCACGCACGCGATCCTTCTTCAGCTGCTGCGCCGCCGCGAGCACGTCGGCCAGCTCGCCCGGCGTGAGGTCGAGGATGGAGAGGAAGTGCTGCGTGCGCAACGAGCGCGACGCCGGCGAGGGACGAGTGGAACGACTCACGCGTGCAGGCATGGCTGTTCTTCTGGGCGGTGTAGCGGCCGGATTTCATACGGCCGGGCGACATCACTGACCGTCGGACAAGTCCGACGGCTACGAATCAAGAATTCTCGACGCTTCAAGGACAGTACGGTCCGAACCCGGTACCCGGTACCCGGTACCCGGCACCCGGTTCCCGGCGAATCTACGTCCTGTATTCCGCGTTGATCTGGACGTACTCCTTGCTCAGGTCGCACGTCCACATCGTGGCTTCGTCACGGCCGCCGCTGCCGAGATCGACGGTCACGTCGATGGCGTGCCCCTGCAGGTACTCCGCGGCCTGCGGCGCGCGCTCGTCGAACGGGCGCCCGTGCTCGAACAGGACGATGTCGCCGATGCGTACCGCGGCATGTTCGAGCCGGAACGCCACGCCGGCCCGGCCGGCCACGGCCACGAGACGACCCCAGTTCGGATCGCCGCCGTGGATGGCCGTCTTCACGAGCAGCGAATTCGCAATCGCGCGCGCGGCCTGCTTGGCCTCGTCGTACGAGCGACCCCCGGTGACGTGCACGGTGACGACCTTGGTCGCGCCCTCGCCGCCGCGCACGATCTCGGTGGCCAGGAAGCGGCACACTTCGTACAGCGCGTCGCTGAGCAGCGGCAGGTCGGCCTCGCCGACCGTCACGCCACTCGCGCCGTTGGCGAGCAGCGCCACGCAGTCGTTCGTCGAGCACTCGCCGTCGACGGTGATGGCGTTGAAGGTGTGCTCGGTGACCTCGCTCAGCACGCGCTGCAGCAGCGCCGGCGGCACCGCGGCATCGCACGTCAACACGCCGAGCATCGTCGCCATCCTCGGCTCGATCATGCCGCTGCCCTTGCAGATGCCGCCGATCCGGAACGTCCCGCGCGGCGTCGTGACTTCGACGGCGCGTTCCTTCGGGAACGGGTCGGTCGTCATGATGGCGCGGGCCGCGGCGGCGTGTGCCTCGGCCGCCAGCACGTCGGCGGCGTCGATGATGCCCTGCGTGACGGTGTGCGGATCGAGCCGCACGCCGATCACGCCGGTCGACATCACGAGCACTTCCTCGAGCTCGCAGTCGACCGCGCGCGCCGTTTCGGCCGCCATCAGGTGCGCCACCTGGCGTCCCTGATCGCCGGTGCAGGCGTTCGCGCAGCCGGAGTTGACGACGACGGCGCGGGCCCGCCCGCCGGAGGCCTGCAGGTGCTCGCGCGACACGACGATCGGCGGCGCCACGGCCAGGTTGGTGGTGAACACGGCCGCGGCGCTGGCCAGCTGGTCGGACACGACCAGGGCCAGATCGAGCTTCTCGGGGTTCGCCTTGATGCCGCAGTGGACGCCGGCGGCCCGGAAGCCGGCCGGCGCGGTGATGCCTCCCTCGATCGTCGTGATCATCGGTGCAGGACGAGAACGGACGAATCCGCCGTGCGGGGTTGCGCGGCGCGGCGGGCCGTACGGACCGCCGTCATGCTGCCAATCTGATGGCCACGCAGCGGCAACGCCACGGCGAACTGGCCACAGGTCCGGAACTTCGGGCACCCGACGCAATCGGTCGCGATCTTCTCGGGCAACCAGGTGTGCGGCACGATCGTGAACCCGAGCCGCACGAAGTGCGTGGGCTCGTGCGTGAACGCGCAGAGTGTGCCGAACTGCTCGCGGCGCGCGGTCGCGCCGAGCGAGGCAATCAACGCCGGGCCGAGCCGCTTGCCGCGGTGGGCCGCGTCGATGACCAGCGAGCGCACCTCGGCGACGGTGCCGCTGAGCGGCGCCAGTTCGGCGCAGCCGACCAGCGTCTCGCCGTGCAGGAGCACGAGGAAGCGCGGCGCGTGCCGGCGCAGGTCGTCGAGCGTGCGGGGCAGGAGATGTCCTTCTTCGAGGCTCGCGGTGATCAGGGCGTGCATCGCCTCGGCCTGTTCGGCGCGACCCCGCTCGACGGTGTAGCCGTCGGGCAGGGCACCGACTTGCGCAACTTCGATGGGCGTGAGCGTCGTGGTCATCTCAGGCTCCTTCGACGGCGGTGAGCGCCGCGTCCAGCCGCGACACCGCCTCGGTGATCTCCTCTTCGGTGATCACGTAGGGCGGCAGCATCCGCACGACGTTCTCCGCCGTGCGATTGACGATCAATCCCCGTTCGAGGGCGGCCGGCACCACTGGCGCCGCGTCGCGATCGAGCACGAGACCCTGCATCAGCCCGGCGCCGCGCACCTGCGTGATCATCGGGTGCGTCTGCGCGAGACCGCGCAGCGCCTCGGCGAAGAACGGTCCGACGCGCCGCACGTGTTCCAGCAAGCCGCCGTCGAGCGTCTCGAGCACGGCCAGCGCGGCGCGGCAGGCCAGCGGGTTGCCGCCGTACGTAGTGCCGTGATCGCCGGCGCTGATCGCCGTCGCCACGCGGCTCGACACGAGCACCGCGCCGATCGGCACGCCGCTGCCGAGCGCCTTGCCGACCGAGATCAGGTCCGGGCGCAGGCCGAGCGCGGTGTGATGGAACATCGCGCCGGTGCGGCCGAGGCCCGACTGCACCTCGTCAGCGATGTAGAGCGCGCCGGTACGGGCGCACACGTCGTTGATGGCCGACACGATCTGCGGCGGCAGCGGGCGCACGCCGCCCTCACCCTGGATCGGCTCGGCGATGATCGCGGCGGTCTGGTCACTGGCCGCTTCGAGCAGTTCGGCCGGGTCCTCGTTCGAGACGAACCGCACCTCGGGTACGAGCGGACCGAACGGGTCGCGGTAGTGCGCGTCCCACGTCGTCGACAGGGCCCCCATCGTGCGGCCCGAGAATCCGCGTTCGAACGCGATGAACTGCGGCCGCGGCGCCCCGGCCGTGTACCAGAATCGCCGCGCGAATTTCAGGCAGCCCTCGACCGCTTCGGCGCCGCTGTTGCAGAAGAACGCGCGGGCCAGGCCGGAGGCCTGGGTGAGGCGCTCGGCGAGCGGTCCCTGATACGGATGGAAGAACAGGTTGGACGTGTGGACGAGCGTGCCGACCTGGTCGCGCACTGCGGACACGAGCGCCGGGTGCGAGTGGCCGAGCACGTTGACGCCGATGCCCGACAACAGATCGAGATAGCGGGTGCCGTCCTCGGACTCGAGCCACACGCCCTCGCCGCGCACGAAGACCACCGGCTGGCGCTTGTACGTCTGCAGGACGTGCGCAGCCTCGACGGCCTGCACGGTCGTGGCGGTGGGTTCGGTGGCGGTTGTCGTCATCAGAGACTCCTGAAAAATTCAAAATCTCAAAATTTCACAATTTCATTACCCATCGGTCCGGATGAAACTCTGAAATTCTGACCTTGTGCAACTGACGGCTTGTTACCCGACCCTGGTGCCGCGACGTTCGGCAATCGCGTCGGCCGACCGGCCGTCGACGATCCAGACGTTGGCCACGCCGCGGCCGTGGGCCGACGTGGCGGCGCGCAGCTTGGCGATCATGCCGGCCGATGCCGTGCCGTCCTGCATCATCGCGTC
>DATJTM010000052.1:0-5278 GCA_035503395.1 Luteitalea sp. | reverse complement strand
GGGGTACGGGGTACGGGGTACGAATACAAACCCGGACGGTAGGGCCCGGCGCCTGACGCTCCGACGCCCGAGGCGAAGGTGGGTCCCAACGCAGCCGCAACCGTGCCGCCACCACCCCCACCGACGTAGCCGTCGGACTGTCTCCGACGGGCAGCTGCCTTGGCGCATGCGTCCCGCGCATGCAATAAATCTGTCGCATGTTTGCCTAACGAATATAACTTTGACTTTGGATCGACCGGCGCGCACTATGGGCGGGCATGGTGGTGGCGTACCAGGGCGAACCGGGGGCATACAGTGAAGCGGCGGCGCAACGCTACGCGCCCGACGCGACCCTCCGTCCCTGTCCGAGTTTCGACGATGTGTTCAACGCGGTGCAGGACGGCACGGCCGCCCTGGGTGTGCTGCCCATCGAGAACTCCATCGGCGGCACCATCCACCGCAACTACGACCTCCTCCGCGAGCACGCTCTCCACATCGTCGGCGACCTCGAGCTGAAGGTCATTCACAGCCTGATTGCCCTGCCGGGATCCTCGATCGACCAGATCCGCACCATCTATTCGCATCCGCAAGCGCTCGCCCAGTGCGACCGCTACCTGCGCAGCCTGCCCGGCATCGAGGTCGTCGCGACCTACGACACGGCCGGCAGTGCGAAGTTGATCAAGGACAAGCAGCTGGCCGGCGCTGCCGCCATCGCCTCCGAGCGGGCCGCGGCCGTCTTCGGGATGCAGGTGCTCGAGTCGGGCATCCAGGATTTCGCCGACAACATCACCCGCTTCCTCGTGGTCGCGCCGGCTCCGGCTGTCGCCTCGGCCGCCACCAACAAGACCACCGTGGTCTTCACGCTGGCCAACGAGCCCGGCGCGCTGTTCAAGGCGCTGAGCGTGTTCGCGCTGCGCGACATCTCGCTGACCAAGCTGGAGTCGCGGCCGATCCCGGGCCGTCCCTGGGAATACCTGTTCTACGTCGACCTCGCCGTCGGCGCCCACGAGGCTCGCTGCGAGCGGGCCCTGGCGCACCTCGGCGAGTTCGCTCCCATGCTGCGCAACCTCGGGTCGTATGCGTCCACGCTGCTGCCCCGTGCGACAGCCGCGGCCGCGCCTGCCGTCGCCGCAGGAGACCCTGCATGAGAGACCTGAACAAGCACAAGAGCGCAGCGCTCACCGACGGTCCGAACCGGGCGGCGGCGCGCGCGATGCTGAAGGCCTGCGCCTTCACCGACGAGGATCTTGCCAAGCCGCTCGTCGGCATCGCCAACACGTGGACCGAAATCGGCCCGTGCAACTTCCACCTGCGGCGCCTCGCCGATCACGTCAAGGCCGGCGTGAAGGCGGCGGGTGGCACGCCGATGGAGTTCAACACGATCGCCGTGTCGGACGGCATCACGATGGGCGCCGAAGGCATGCGCGCGTCGCTGGTGAGCCGCGAGGTCATCGCTGACTCGATCGAACTGGTGACGTTCGGGCATCACCTCGATGCGGTCGTCATGCTGTGCGGCTGCGACAAGACGATCCCCGGCACGATCATGGCGCTGGCGCGCCTGAACATCCCCGGCGTGATCCTCTACGGCGGCTCGATCGAGCCCGGTCAGTGGCAGGGCAAGGACGTCACGATTCAGGACGTCTTCGAAGGCATCGGCGCCCAGGCGGCCGGCCGCATCACGCTCGTCGAACTGAAGGATCTGGAAGACAAGGCCTGCCCCGGCGCCGGTGCGTGCGGCGGCCAGTTCACCGCCAACACGATGGCGATGGTGGCCGAGTTCCTCGGCATCGCCGCGATGGGCAGCGTGAGCATCCCGGCGACCTACGCCGCCAAGGAAGCGGCCGCCGAACAGGCCGGGCGCCTGGCGATGGACCTGCTCGCCCGCGGTGTGCGTCCGCGCGACCTGATCACGCGCACGTCGCTCGAGAACGCCATCGCCGGGGTCGTCGCCACGGGCGGCAGCACCAACGCGGTGATGCACCTGATCGCGATTGCCAACGAAGCCAACGTGCCGCTGAGCATCGAGGACTTCAACGCGATCAACGACCGCACTCCCCTGCTGGCCGACCTCAAGCCCGGCGGGCGTTACGTGGCGGCCGACCTGCACAAGGCCGGCGGCACCGGCGTCGTATGCCAGCGCCTGGTGAAGGCGGGGCTGATCGACGGCAGCGCGCCGACGGTGACCGGACGGACGATCGGCGAGGAAGCCGCCGCGGTCGTCGAGACCGACGGCCAGGACGTCGTGCGTCCGTTCGACACACCGCTCAAGCCGACCGGTGGCCTGCTTGTGCTGCACGGCAACATTGCACCCGATGGCTGCGTCGTGAAGGTGGCGGGCTCGTCGCTCGCGGGTCATCAGGGACCGGCCCGTGTGTTCGAGGGTGAAGAAGCCGCCTTTGCTGCGGTTCAGGCCGGACGCATCACGGCCGGCGACGTCGTCGTCATCCGCCACGAAGGGCCGAAGGGCGGCCCCGGCATGCGCGAGATGCTCGGTGTGACCGCCGCAATCATGGGCGCCGGCCTCGGCAACGACGTCGCGCTGCTCACCGACGGCCGCTTCTCGGGCGCGACGCGCGGCCTGATGGCGGGCCATGTGTCGCCCGAAGCCGTGGCGGGCGGTCCGATCGCCGCCATCCGCGACGGCGATGTCGTCACGTTCGACCTGAAGAACCGTCGCCTCGATGTCGGCGTCAGCGACGACGAGATCGCGCGGCGGCTGGCCGCATACGTCGCCCCCGCACCGCGCTACACGACCGGTGTGATGGCCAAGTACGCCAGCCTGGTGTCATCGGCCTCGGAAGGCGCCATCACGCGCCCGGCGGCCACCCTGTACACTCCCGCGCCGGCGCGCGAGGAAACACTCACGTAGGCTGCAGGCTTCAGGCCGCAGGCTACCTGAACGAGAGCACTCATATGAAGAAGACCGGAGCCCAAATCCTGTGGGAGAGCCTGGTGCGCGAAGGCGTCACCTGCGTGTTCGGTTACCCGGGCGGAGCCATCCTCCCGGCGTACGACGCGATGCTCGACTACCCGATCCGCCACATCCTGGTGCGCCATGAACAGGGCGCCACGCACATGGCCGACGGCTTTGCGCGTGCGACCGGCCAGGTCGGCGTCGCGATCGCGACCAGCGGCCCCGGCGCCACCAACATGGTCACCGGCATCGCGACCGCGATGATGGACTCGGTGCCCATCGTCTGCATCACCGGCCAGGTGGGCAGCAAGGCAATCGGCTCCGATGCGTTCCAGGAGACCGACATCACCGGCATCACGCTGCCGATCACCAAGCACAACTACCTGGTGACGCGTCCCGAGGACGTCGCCCGCGTGGTGCGCGAGGCGTTCTACGTGGCGCGCTCGGGCCGCCCCGGTCCGGTGCTGATCGACATCACCAAGGACTGCCAGCAGACCTCCTGCGAGTTCGAGTGGCCCGAGGAGCCGAAGCTGCGCGGCTACCGGCCGGCCCACACGCCGAGCACGCGTGAGGTCGAGCAGGCGCTCGAGCTGATTCACTCGGCCAAGCGCCCGATCATCCTTGCGGGTCGCGGCATCCAGCTGTCGAACGCGCGTGAGGCCGTGCTGAAGTTCGCCGAGCAGGCCAACGTGCCGATCGCGATGACGCTGCTCGGCCTCGGCGCCATCCCGGCGAGCCATCCGCTGAACCTCGGCATGATGGGCATGCACGGCGAGGCGTGGGTCAACACGGCGATCCAGGAAGCCGACCTGCTGCTCGCGTTCGGCATGCGCTTCGACGACCGCGTCACCGGCAACGTCAAGACGTACGCGCCGAACGCCAAGAAGATCCACATCGACATCGACCCGGCCGAACTGAACAAGAACGTCCGCGTCGACGTCGGCCTGATCGGCGACCTGCGCCAGACGCTCGAGGACCTGCAGCCGAAGATCGAGTCGCGCGACCGCAGCGACTGGCTCGCCTACATCGGCATGCTGAAGGGTGATTCGGCCGTCCGCGACATCCAGAACCTGCCCGACAACGGTCACCTCTATGCGGCGCACGTCATCAACGACCTGTGGCGCGAGACCAAGGACCGCGAGACGATCGTCGTCACCGACGTCGGCCAGCACCAGATGTGGGAGGCGCAGTACTACAAGCACGAGGATCCGCGCTCGCTGATCACCTCGGGCGGCCTCGGCACGATGGGCTTCGCACTGCCGGCGGCGATTGGCGCCAAGGTGGCGCGCCCCGACGCCGAAGTCTGGGTGGTCGTCGGCGACGGCGGTTTCCAGATGACGATGTGCGAGCTGGCGACGATCGCCCAGGAAGGCATCGACATCAACATCGCCATCATCAACAACGGCTTCCTCGGCATGGTGCGCCAGTGGCAGGAGTTCTTCTACGAGCGTCGCTACGCCGCCACGCCGCTGGTGAACCCTGACTTCGTCAAGCTGACCGAGGCCTTCGGTCTCAAGGCGATGCAGGTGACGACGCGCGCCGGCGTGGTGCCGGCAGTGACGGAAGCCCGCACGCACCAGGGCACGGTGTTGATCGACTTCCGCGTCGAGCAGGAAGACTCGGTCTACCCGATGGTGCCGGCCGGCAACGACCTCCACAACATGATTCGGCGCCCCAGCGCCATTGTCGAAACGGGAGCGGACGCATGAATACCTTCGTGGTGCTCGTCGAAGACCACCCAGGCGTCCTGACCCGCGTGAGCGGGCTGATTCGCCGCCGCGGGTTCAACATCGATTCGATCACGGTTGGGCACACGGAAACAGCCGGCGTGTCACGGATGACGATCTCGGTCGAGGCCGACGAGTTCGGCGCCCGCCGGATCGAGGCGAACCTCTATAAGCTGCTCGAAGTGCTGCGCGTGGACAACGTCACGCGCCAGCCCTCGATCTTCCGCGAGCTCGCCATCCTCAAGGTGCAGACGACGCCGGAGACGCGCGCGCAGATCTTCCAGCTGGCGCCGATCTACCGCGCCCGCATCATCGACGTCTCGCCCGAGTCGCTGGTGATCGAAATCACCGGCAACCAGGACAAGGTCGAGAGCCTGATCGAGGTGCTCGAGCCGTACGGCATCCTCGAGATCGCCCGCACCGGCCGTCTGGCGATGCTGCGCGGCACCGGCACGGCGAGCAAGCCGCCGGCCGACGAGCAGGACTTCAGCGCGGCGCAGGCCGAAGACGTCCTCTCGCACTCGGTGTAACGAGTCGTGGGCGCCTCTCCGAGGCGCCCCGCTCCACGACAGGCTGCGGGCTTCAGGCTGCAGGCTGCGTGAAATCGACTCACGGTCGGGCGGCTCTATAAGCCGGCCCGGCGTCCCTTAGGTAGGCT
>DATJTM010000051.1:0-6973 GCA_035503395.1 Luteitalea sp. | reverse complement strand
TTTTCAATTGACGACTCAACCGGTCGGCAATAGGCTGGAGAACCCGGCGCAAGTGAGATTTGGTCTCAATCGCTTGTCTGGGCAGTCCTCCCATGACTCTCCCGCTCCGTCGCGTCGTGTTCTGGATGCACCTCTCCGCCGGCCTGGCCGCCGGGGTGGTGGTCCTCGTCATGTCGGTCACCGGCGTCATCCTGGCCTACGAGAAGCAGATGATTCGCTGGGCCGACGGCTACCGCGCGACGCCCGCGGCCGGCCAGGCGCGGCTGCCGTTGGACGAACTCGTCAGCAAGGCGGTCGCCGAGCGGCCCGCCGCCGCCAGCGGCTCGATCGTCGTCCGCCGCGATCCAGCGGCGCCGGTGGAGATCAGCGCCGGCCGGGAAGGATCGCTGTTCCTGAACGCCTACACCGGCGAAGTCCTGGGCTCGGGTTCGGCGAAGACGCGATCGTTCTTCCGCAGCACGATGGAGTGGCATCGCTGGCTGGCGATGAAGGACGCCAGCCGCGCCACCGGGAAGATGATCACCGGCGTCAGCAACCTGGTCTTCCTGTTCATCGTGATCAGCGGCTTCTATCTCTGGTGGCCGCGTACCTGGACGTGGCCGCAGTTCCGCCAGGTCCTCTGGTTCCGCCGCGGCCTGCCGTCAAAGGCTCGCGACTTCAACTGGCATCACGTGATCGGCTACTGGAGCCTGGTGCCGCTCGCGGTGATCGTGTGGTCGGGCTCCGTGATCGGGTACCCGTGGGCGAGCGACCTGACCTACCGGATGGTCGGCGAGGCACCGCCGGCGCGTCCGCAGCCAGGCGCGACCCGTCCGGGTGAACCGCGGCCCGGCGAAGGCCGCTCAGCGGAGGGTCGGCGTGACGCCGAGGCACCGGCCGTGCCGTCGATGACGCTCGCGCAGTTGCTGACCGTCGCCGAACAGCGTTCACCCGAGTGGACCATCCTCACCGCGCGCCTGCCGCGCCCCGAAGACCGCGATGTGCAGGTGACGGTCGATACGGGCACCGGTGCGCAACCGCAGAAGAAGGGCACGCTGCAGCTCGATCGATCGACGGGCGCCGTCAAGAAATGGGAGCCGTTCGAGGCGCAGAGCCGAGGCCGGCAGTGGCGGTCGTGGATGCGCTTCGCGCACACCGGTGAGTACTACGGCCTCACCGGCCAGACGATCGCGATGCTGGTGACGGCTGGGTCGGTGGTGCTGGTGTGGACCGGCTTCGCGCTCACGTGGCGGCGGTTCCGCGCGTGGCGCGCCCGCAGCGCGTCGGCCGCCGTGCGTGCCTCGCGCAGCGCCGCCGCGTAAGGGGTTGGCCACCTTGGACGTAGGCGTCGAGCTTCAGCTCGACGCTGACCGTCGAACTGAAGTTCGACGGCTACGACTTGAAGGGATGGCGACGACGCTCTCGTGCGCTTCGAGCCGACGACGTGTCCGCCGTAGCCTCGGCGAAGGCGGAAGTCGGCTCGCTACGAACTGAAAACAGAAGGGCGGCTCGATCGTCGAGCCGCCCTTCTTGCTTTCTCCGAAGGCCCAAGGTCATGGCCCATGGCCGGTTGCTTACGACAACGACCAGCCCTGGCGGAACTGACGCTTCAGGAACTGCTCGGCCTGCGGCGCGTTCGGGATCTTCATGTTGGCGCCGTCGTACTGAATCTTCTTGCCGGCGTTGAGGGCGACCACGCCGAGCAGCATCACCTCGGTGAGCTTGGCGGCGTAGGAGAACGGCGAGGTCGTCTCGGCCTTGCCCTTGATCGCCTCGATCCAGTTCATCTCGTGCGACGTCGTGATCCGCTTGAACTTCTCGGCGGGCTTCGGCGTGCTGTCGGCGAACTTCTTCGGCAACAGGCGCGGGTTCTGCGCGTACGTGCCGTGCAGCAGCTTGCCCTTGCTGCCGACGTACAGCACACCACCGCCCTTGTCGAACTCCTCTTCGCCGAGATCCTCGACCTTCGGCGGCAGCAGGCCGCCGTCGTACCAGGAGATGCGCACCGGCGGCATCGAGCCGCGGGCCGGGAACTCGTAGTACGTCGTCGTCGCGGCCGGATAGGTCTGCTTGTTGTACGGCGTCGACTGCGTCTCGACGGTCGTCGGGTAACCGAGATCGAGCGCCCAGAACGGGTGGTCGATCAAGTGCGCGCCCATGTCGCCGATGGCGCCGACACCCCAGTCACACCAGCCGCGCCAGTTGAACGGGTGATACACCGGGTGGTAATCGACCTGCGGGGCGGGTCCGAGGAACAGGTCCCACGCGAGCTTGTCGGGCACCGAGTGCGGCACCTTCTCGAGCGCGTCGCCGAGCGTGTCCATCACGTGCTTCAGGTTCCACGGCTGCGACGCATTGCCGTCGGCCGCCTTCATCGGCGCAGGGCGCGGAATGCCTTGCGGCCAGTAGGCATACGGACGGTTCGTCCAGATGTGCACCTCGCGCACTTCGCCGATCGTTCCCGACTGGATGTATTCGTTCACCAGGCGGGCGTTGTCGGTCGAATGGCCCTGATTGCCCATCTGCGTGACGAGCTTCTTGTCCTCGGCCTTCCTGGCCAGCGCGCGACATTCCTCGACCGACCACGCCAGCGGCTTCTGCACGTACACGTGCTTGCCCATGCTCATCGCCGCCGTCGCGATCAGCGCGTGCGTGTGATCGGGCGTCGCGATCATCACCGCGTCGATGTCCTTCTGCTTCTCGAGCATCTCGCGGTAGTCGACGTACCGCGTCGCCTTGCCCGCCTTCTCGCTCAGGAGCTTCAGGTTGGTGATCTGGGTCAGCGCATTCTGCTTCTGCTCGGCGCTCGGCGCCGGGTTGGCCTCGGCGAGCCGCTTCTCCATCGCCGCCACCTGCTGCGGGATGCCGTCGTAGCCCTTCGAGGCGAATCCCCAGTCGATGTCGCACAGCGCGACGATGTTCTGGCTGGCCAGCGCGGTCATGTTCGACCGGCCCATGCCGCCGATGCCGACGCCGGCGACGTTCACGAGATCACTGGGCGCCGTCTGGCCCTTGCCGAGAACGTGACGGGGCACGATGGTGATGCCGGCCGCGGCGATCGCCGCGCTGCGCACGAAGTCGCGGCGAGGCATGCCCGGTTGGGACGAGTTCTGCGGGTCGCTCATGGATGAGGGCTCCTCAAGTCGACGCGCCTGGCGCGTCGCGGACGTTGATGGCGACAGCTTATCGCCGGGCCGGGCTCGCCGCGATCACTTTCGCGGCTTCATCCCGGGCGAATTCCACTTGATGACGTGATAGGTCGCCGGCACGTCGCCCACATTGCGGATGGTGTGCATCTGGTTGGCGGCCTGGAAGATCACCGACCCGGGGCCCACTACCTGCTTGCGGTCGCCGAGGAACGTCTCGACCGTACCCTCGCGGATGATGACGACTTCCTCGTCGGCGTGCTTGTGTGGTTCGTGCGGGGTCATGCCCGGCTGCAGCGTCGTGATGTGCAGTTCGAGCTCGTCGAGCGTCGCCGTCGGATCCTGGAAGACCTGCCGGACCTCGCCGACCTTGGTCGGCCTCGCCTTCATGTCCTTCCAGTCGACCGCGCGCGACCCCATCACCGCGCCGCTGCCCTGCGCCCACGTCGCCCCCGCCGCCCCGATCACGATGCCGAGACCGAGCGTGATCCCCGTCGTCACATGCCGCATCTTCACGTCCTCCGGAATGGCAGGAGTGTAGTCCAGCCGCGGCTCGTCGTGGGTCAGGCGAAGCAGGCGTCGTCGTCGAGCGCCTGCGGCGCCACGACAACGGGACGGCCATCGGGGCCGGTGCGGTAGGTCGGCTGCTGCAGGTGGCCGTCTTCGGCGAAGCGCAGCGGCTGGCCCTTGTGGCCCTCGAAGGTCTGGGCGAGCAGGTCGGCTTCACCGGCGATGGCGCGGAGGGCGGCATCGAAGGCCACGCGCACGGCCATCCAGCCGCGCCAGGCGGCGGCGTCCATCGCGGCGCCGGCGTGCCGACGGAAGCGGGCGTTCAGGGCGGCGGCGCCGTCGCGTACGAGCCGCGGATGCCATTCGACGCCTGACACCGACTTCACGGGTACGTCATCGGGGACCGACTCGCCATCGCCGCGCGAGGCGACCGACCACTCGTCCGGGCGCCAGTCGCGGAGCGGCGCGGTGTGGATCCGCAACACCGCTTCGGAGGCCGCGGTTTCACCCGGATCCTGGTGGCTCGCGACGACCTCGACGGCTCCACCCTGAACCGGATCGGCCGTTTCGTCACCCGAGACGTGCTGGACGTCGAGCGTGGCGCCCATCAGAGCGGCGGCTCGTGCCACATCGGCCAGCCCGAGGCTGATTCCCCGCTGCAGGGCCTCGTCGGCCGGCTGTGACGCACGGACCGAACGGTTACGGATGACGAGGTGGATGCGCGCCGCCTGCGCACGTGCCGGTGCCCAGCCCGAGAGGATCAGACCGGGAACGGCCAGTCTCACGGTGCGAAGGTAGCGGCGTCGTTGCATGAAGGCAGGCTCGTCCAGGAAGAACCACCCCAACCTCTTGCAGCATCCCTGCCACCCAGCACGACCGCAGCCAAGTCCAGTGGTGAGCTCGTTACTGCCGTGTTTGCGATGTTCCGATCGTGGGAAGCCGTTCCCCGAACGCACGCCTCGTGTCATGGGCTGATGCACGGCAACTGGGCAATTGTTTCCCAGTTCCCGGATGACGCACGTCCTGCCGGCCCACACCGGCACCGGACCTAGTGCCCCCTGATGTTCAAAAGAGCAACAGGGCGTAGCGGTGCGCCGCAAGCGGCTGAGGCTGCGGTCGGGGCGGTCAGGGCGTCATCACGACCTTGAGGCACTCGTCTTCCTTCTTCAGGAAGGTGTGATACCCGTCGGCCACCTCATCCAGCTTGAGGCGGTGCGTGATGATGAACGTCGGGTCGATCTGCCCGCTGCGGATGCGCTCCAGGAGTGGTCGCATGTAGCGGTGCACGTGCGTCTGGCCCGACTTGATGGTGAGGGCGCGGTTGACGATGGCGCCCATCGGGAACTTGTCGATGAACCCGCCGTAGACCCCGGCCACCGAGATGGTGCCGCCGCTGCGGCAGTTCATGATCGCCTCACGCAGCGCCACCGGCCGGTCGGTCTCGAGCATCATCATGGTCTTCGCCTTGTCGTAGGCGCCCTTGATGCCGGGTGCGTGGCCCTCGAGACCAACGGCGTCGATGCAGTGGTCCGGACCGCGCCCGGCCGTCATCTCGCGCAGCGCCTCGTGCACCGACGTCTCCTCGTAGTTGATCGTCAGCGCGCCTGCCTGCTCGGCGGCGATGCGCAATCGATACGGAAAGCGATCGATCGCGATCACCTTCGACGCCCCGAGCATGTACGCGCTCTTGATCGCGAACTGCCCCACCGGCCCGCATCCCCAGACCGCAACGACGTCGCCGCCCTTGATGCCGCAGGCCTCGGCCGCCATGAAGCCGGTCGGGAAGATGTCGGAGAGGAACAGCACCTGTTCGTCGGTGAGTTCGTCAGGCACTTTCAGCGGACCGACGTCGGCAAACGGCACCCGCGCGTATTGCGCCTGCCCGCCGGGGTAGCCACCCATCATGTGCGAGTAGCCGAAGATGCCGCACGGCGCATAGCCCCAGAGTTGCTCCCCCATCCACGCATTCGGGTTGGAGTTCTCGCAGAGCGAGTACAGCTCGCGGGTGCACGGCTCGCAGTGGCCGCACGCGATCGGGAACGGCACGACGACCCGGTCGCCCTTGCGAAGGTTGGCGACGCCGGTGCCCGTCTCGACGACCTCGCCCATGAATTCGTGGCCGAGGATGTCGCCCTTCTTCATCGACGGGATGAAGCCGTTGTACAGGTGCAGATCCGAACCGCAGATCGCCGTGCTGGTGATGCGGATGATGGCGTCACGCGGATTCAGGATCTGCGGATCGGGCACGTCTTCGACCTGGATGTCGTGACGGCCATGCCAGCAGGCGGCTTTCATGCGTGGCCTCCTTCCAGGCGGGCCGACGTGCCGACCAGATCGGGCGCCACGCCCGCCAGCGTCGCGAGGTCGTCGACGTCCTGCGCGGGCTGCGCGGGCCGCCACAACCCGAAGCCTTCCGACAGCGGCACCTCACCCGTCTCCATCAGTTGCTTGAAGCGTCGCAGGTCTTCGTGGATCTGCTGCCCGGGTTCCTCGCCGAAGATCCACGCGAGGCCGCGGCCGAGGCGGCCGGCTGGCGGGCTGTACTGGAGGTGCACGCGCACCTCGGTGCCGCGCCCGGCAGGCGCCTGCTGGAAGCGCACGGAGCCGCGATTGTCGACGTCGGCGTTGTCGAGCGACCGCCAGGCGATCCACTCGTTCTCGCGATCGACGATCGTCTCGGCATCCCACGACAACGTCAGGCCAGCCGGCCCCTTCGCCGTCCAGCGCGTGTACTGCTCACCGAGGGTCTCCACCGACTCGAGGTGACGCATGAAGCGCGGCAGGTTCGCGTAGCCCTTCCAGAAGCCGTAGACCTCCTCGATCGGCCGGTTCACGGTGATCGATCGCTCCACGCTCACGTCGTGCAAGTCGGCGTCGCGGGGTAACTCGGGCGACGGCGCCTGGTCCTGCAGGCCGCGCGCACAGAACAGGTCGAGCGCCGCCACACCCGCCACCGCGAGCGCCGCGAGCGCGACGCGCTGGCGATCACTGCTCTCTTCATTGGCCGCCGATCCGAGGAAGGCCAGATCGATGGCGTCGCCACCCACCCTCGACCAGGCCCAGCCGGGATGACCGGGCTGGGCAAGCAGGCCGACGCCCGACGCGATTTCGCGGGCCCCGAAGGCGCGGAGCACGGAGAGCAGGCGCGGGTCGTCCGGGATGCCGATGAGGCGGGCCAGCGTGCGCGGCGCGGCAATCTCGGCGGCACCGAGGGCGAGGCTGAACCAGCCGAGGCCGGTCGCGAGACGTTCGTGCGATGAGCGAGCATCGGCGTGCGTGTGCATGGGTTTCTCCGCGGCGGCAAGACGTCTGCGGCCACTGCGACACCTCATTGCAAG
>DATJTM010000050.1:0-14357 GCA_035503395.1 Luteitalea sp. | reverse complement strand
CTGCCGGGCAAGGACCGCCAGGAGATCAGGCGTTCCGGCTCGTCCGCGATCAGCTCGGCGTCCCATTCCACGCGCACGCCGGCGGGCCCGGCGGCTACCCAGTGAGAACGATCGCCGTCCTCGCGAACCTCGATCAGATGGTCCATGAAGGTTGGCAGGCTCTCGAGACGCCGCCAGTAGCCGTAGACCTCCGACACGGAACGCTGCAGGTGGATGGCATCGCGCACGCGCACCCCGCGCTCACCGCCCAGATCTCGCCTCGTCGTGCGGAGTGCCGCAGACGCCCTGTTGGTGCCGTCCTGCTGGCGGTCACGGCGCGTCTGATGACGACGGTCGCCGGCCGTGCCGAATGCGCGACTCATCGCCGCGTACGTCACAGCGGCGACGCTGCCAGCGATGAGCAGGTTGACGACCGTGGCCGGCATGGTCGAGGTGTTGGGAGACACGGAACGCATAGCTGTCGTAAAGAGCACGTCCCGTTCCAGTTCCGCGGATCGGAGCCTCCCCCTGCAACGTGCGTGCTCCGTGAATGACGACTCGCCCTTGCTGCACGTGGCGCAGGCCATCTGTCGCGTCCAACGTCATGGCGCTGACTCGTCGGACGGCGGGCGGCGCTACCAACTCGCATCGTCCGCGGCCCACGTTCTTCGTACGCGACGTCAGGGAGACTCCCGATGTCTCGCCCACCGTCTGCACTCGTACACTCACAGCGAGGTGGTCGACAAGGCACGCGGGAGGCGCGATGGAGCCGATGCGAACATTCAGGACGGCAGCAACGGCCGCGACATGGGTGCTGCCGCTGGCCGCAGCCGTCGCCGTCGGGCTGCCGCTCGCCCGGCTGTTCTGGACGATTCACCGCGGCCGCCGGGTGGCGCAGGACGCGCCGCGGTACGTGCGCCGCGTGCCTGGCGCTGCCCGGGTTCTGATTGTCGGAGACAGTGCCGGTGTCGGTGTCGGCGCTGGCTCTCGACACCTGACCATCGCCGGACGCTTCGGACAGCGGTATCCCGGTCTCACGATCGGCAATCTGGCGCGCAATGGCAGCCGCACCCAGGACGTCTCCCGCCTTCTCGCACGCCTCGTACGCCGCTGCAACCGGCGCGCGCCATGTCCACGCTCGGCGTACCCCTCAACCAGCGTTGCCACGACTCCCATGCAGCGTCGTCCGTACCGTCCACTGCTGATCCACACGGGGGCCAACGACGCGCTGCACTTGAAGGCCCCACTCCACACGGCCGCGCATCTCGACGTGGCTCTTCGTACAGCATCCACACTGAGTGAACACACGGTCGTCGTGACCGGCGGCAACCTGGGACTGGCTCCCGGGCTGCCCTTCCCGCTGACCTGGCTGCGGAGTTGGCGACAGCGCCGGCTGCGCGATCTGTTTCGATCCGGATGCGCGCGGCGGCGGGCGTTGTACGTGGATCTGTTTCATCGGGCCGACGACGACCCGACCTCTGGGGCTCCCCGTCGCTTCTTCGCCGAAGACGGTGTCCATCCCAGCGCCGCGAACTATCGCCTGTGGTTCCGCGCCATCGATGGGATCGTGCGCGATGCGGACGGCGCGACCTGGATGGGCGCGCCGGTTTCGGTACGCACGCGATATGGAACTGCGGTGACGCTTCGGTCCCCCTGCCGCGACTCTGCTAGGGCGAGTCCTGACGAGTGTCTTGCCATGTCCTGATGGCGGACGTGCGAGAAGTGGCTTACGGTTGCACGCAGGTACCACGCAGCACTTACGCGTCTTCAGACACCGTGCGAGGCACACGGACGGCCGCGGGAACGCCACGCGTGAGGCAGCGACCGTCGTGCGCAGCACCCTGCACAGCTGCACATTCCAGAACACAGAGAGGCACTCATGACCACACTCGACCGTATCGCATTGACCCTCGTCATCATTGGTGCACTCAACTGGGGCCTGGTGGGACTGTTTGGTTTCGACCTGGTTGCCAGACTCGTCGGTCTGTCATTCGGACAAGTGAACGCGGCGTCGGGAGTGGTGTACGTCCTCGTGGCGGTATCGGGTCTCCTGCTGCTGAGACTCTTCGCGCGACCCACCACCACGCACGCGTGAACACCGTCTTACCTGTATCACCTGCAACTCGGGCCGCCCTTCATGCAGGCGGCGTCGGACAGTGGGTTGCAAGGTGCACCCGACGTCGCCGGACATGCGCCCGCCCCTGGCGCTTCAGACCCTGCTGCCGGGGCTGATCCAGCATGCGTGACCTGAGGGCCGGTTGCTCACGCTCTCCGAGCGCGAGGCGGCTGTCGCCCTCGTCCTCCCGAGTCGCGGTCCGCCTGAGGCGGCTGACCGCGGCCCAGCCCATCCGCGCCGCCCGCGAGCGTGGAGCGAGCAATACCGGCCACTTTCGTCCAGAGTCGCGACGGGCCTCACTGCCGCCATTCCTCGCTATCGACGTAAGTCGTGGCGCGGCTGAGCGTTGCATGCACGAGCGAACCATCGCATGTCGGGCATCCCGCTTGCACTATTCCGGATGTAAGCGAACGTTGACATTAACCTTCCAACCGGCGATGCATGGCCCTCCGAGCGACTGGACGATGGCCTGAGACGCCTGGCCCTGGCTGTGCTGCAACAGGCCATCGTCGATGCCTCGCGGCATGGGCCCGAGGCTGCACAAGCGCACGCCTGGCTCTACGGGCGCAGCGAGGTGCTCGCGCATTAGTGCACGGTCGCCGGCATCGGCGACGTGGCAGCGTTGCACCGCTGGCTGCGCATCTGGAAGCCGGTCCGAAGATCCCGCGACCGCCCTCACGAATCGAAGGGTGATCACGACCTGACGTCCCGTCAGGGATCGAGAAGACACCGTACCAGCGTGTAGACGACGCGCCAGTCCGCGTCCTGCCGCAGGGCGCGCAGGAATGTGAGCCATCCTGACCGGGACGATCGGGGCGACCGCAGCAGCGCTCAGCCGCAACGGGCAGGCCACGCCACGAGCGCGTCGCCCGACCGGCGACCATTCACGCGCGGCGCCTTTGTCCCGTACCGCGCTTGATGGTCTCGCTCTTCTCCAGCAGTTGGGCGAGCCGCATCGTTTCACCATCCGCAGTCAATACGAGCACGGCCCAGATCGGCTCCCCGTTCTCCCTGAGCCCTGGACGCGCGTCATGACTCACGGAGAGCACCAGCATCTCCCCATCCTTGACGATGCGGGTGACGGCAATGGGCGGGAACTTGCCCACTTGTACGGTGGCGGCCAGCGCTCCGCTCTCCTCCCATATCTTGATTGTTTGCTGCGAGCCCGCCGGGTTCGTCATGGCGAAGTCCCATGTGCCGATGAAGGCGGCGGCTTGCTTTGCCGTCGGGTCGTGCGACTGGGCCGACGTTGAGGTTGGTGCCAAGATCAGTAGCCCACCCAGTCCAGCCAGCAGCAATCGTCGATGCATGTGCGGTACCTCCTCGCCTGACCACTGTGGAGTCGGCGCGTTCGGGAGTTTGGACACCGGCTGGGCCTGCGCAGTTCCAGCAAGGGAGGGTGCGAGCGCGCGCCGCACAGTGCGATCGCCCGATGTCATCGACAGGGGCAGACTCCGGAGAAGTCAGAGGCGGAGCGTAGGAGACGGCGACGATGACTGGAGAGGCCGTGGGGACTGCTGATACGGCTAGACGGACGCTTCAGGTGCAGGCTTCGGCACACTCCACACCAGCCCACATGGCTCACAACGGAAGTACACCGCGAACTCGACGCGCAGCACGACGCTGGCAGTCAGCTCACCACACTGCCGACACGGTTGCGCGGGCAACCTGTTGCGCCGCCGCTCGTGCGGCTCCGGGGCTGCCGGGTCAGGCCATGAACCGTTGTGCATGAGGCGGGTGAATACCATCACGGTCGCGAACAATCAAGGCTGACCCGCGCAGATGGCCCAACGGCAACGGCCGAACGAACGGCCCCAACATGCGCACTCCGCCGGGCGATGGAGCCTCACAGCAGCGTCATGCACGATGGCGGTAGCGTGCTGACGCCATCGGAGCGCTTCCACCGCCCTCCCCCGCGCAGTAAAGGACTTACTGACCACTGACCACCAAACCACTTCCGCGGGACGCCGCGAAGAACGGGGCTCCTGCCGATAGAGCCGTCAGATGTTCTGACGGCGTTGACGCGAGCGACTGGTCGACGCCATCGCTGTGCCGGTCAGACGCTCTCCGTGCGGCCCAGCAGACGCTACCCTGCGCGTGATCACGCGCGCATCGCGAGCCATGACGACTGCGTGAATGAGCCGGGTCTTCGCAGCAACTCTCTGAAGGCGCCACCGAGCAGGCCGCCGCCCTCGAGGAGACGTCAGCCTCGATGGAGGAAATGGCTTCGATGACCCGACGGAACTCGGAGAACGCCGGCCAGGCGGCGGCCAAGATGGCCGCGAGCCAGCGCCTCGTGGACAACGCGAACTCCGCGCTGGGTCAGATGTTGGAATCGATGGCGGCGATCGAGGAGTCGAGCGACAAGGTCTCGAAGGTCATCAAGACCATCGATGAAATCGCCTTCCAGACGAACATCCTCGCACTCAACGCGGCGGTCGAAGCGGCTCGTGCGGGAGACGCGGGCACGGGCTTCGCAGTGGTGGCCGACGAAGTGCGCGCGCTCGCGCAGCGCTCAGCCCAGGCGGCAAGGGACACGGCGATCCTCATCGAAGAGTCAATCGCACGCTCGGCCGAAGGGCAGGCACGGGCGAAGGAGGTATCGACCGCCATTCAATCGGTGACGGCAACGTCGTGCCAGATCAAGGAGCTCGTGGACGCCGTGAGCACTGCCAGTGCGCAACAGGCGCAGGGCATCGACCAGGTGTCACAGGCCATCGCGCAGATGGAACAGGTGACGCAGACGACGGCGGCCACCGCCGAGGAAAGCGCCGCTGCGAGCGAAGAACTCAATGCACAGGCGGAGGCCACCATGAGCACCGTGGCGACGCTCGGCGCGATGGTGGGTGCCACGTCGCGGACCGTGGCACCGCGACGCGCGGGCAGGTTCGCCCCGATCCCGCTGCCACCTCCCAAATCCAGCGTCGTTCCCTATCGAACACGCGTAACTCGCGCCTCGTCAGAGCCGCTCCTCGAATCAGAAGCCACGGGGACATTCGGACGCTTCTGAGCCTCGGCGCGACGTGCCTTCCACGAGAGACGCGTTGATGTCGAGGGCGCCGGCGTGCCCGGATCACCACGTTGATGGATATGACGTCTCTCGGTATAGACTGTCACGAATTCGACGGCGAGCGAGATGGCGCGATTGCACGATCTCGAAAGGTTCATGGCGACGCCACGACCCGTGGATGGCAGCGGACCAACGCAAGGACTCGCCGTTGAAGGAACCACACGCGCCGCCACTTCCACTGGCTGTCTTCCAGATCCCGGTCGCACTTGCCGATCAGGATTGCCACAGCCAGGCCATCATGCAGAACGTCGCCGCCAGGACCGACGGCAGGATGATCCTGAGTCCGGGCACGTTGGATGGCGCGATCGAGCGCCTGCCCGACGACGGCCTGATCATCGAGCTCCGCCAGCCGCCCGCGGACGATGGCCAGCGGCGCCGCTCATGCCGGCTGACAACCTGACGGTGGTGACGCGTCGCAGGCGGAGGCCGACCGTTCCGAAGAAGGCAGGCAGGTCACACCTACCAGGTGGCGATGGCTGGTCGCTGACGAAGCGCCTGAAGTCCACCGCTGCCATGACCGACATTCCGATCATGATCCTCAGCGCCCACGTGATGCCCGCCGAAACGCGGCGCATTCGCGACGCCGGCTGTGACGTCGGTCTCTCCAGACCCTGTCCACCGAGGGTGCTCGACCTCGCGCTTCTGTGGCTGCTCGACGAACGAGCCGGGGCTGTCCGATGAGTGCTGGCCCACTCGTGCTCCTGATCGACGACTACGAGGACACGCGAGAGTTGTACGGAACGTACTTGCGCGACCGTGGCTACCAGATCGAGGACGCCGAGGACGGTTTCGAGGGGGTGGCCAAGGCGGTGGCATTGCTTCCCGCTCTGATCGTCATGGACCTGGACATGCCTCTCGTGGACGGGTGGACGGCCACCGAGATGTTGAAGAAGGACGCCCGAACGGCCGCGATCCCTGTCATCTGTCTGACGGCACATGACCGACCGGAGGAGCGCAGCCGCGCTAGTTCGGCGGGATGCGACGTCTTTCTCCGCAAACCCTGTCTGCCGGCTGCCCTGAACGCCGAGGTTGGGCGAATGCTCGGATCGAGTGCGTGAGGCCGAGCGCCCACGCCTGAGAGGCGGGCCGTGCCCGGCGCTGAAGCGTCGCCTATTCCCACCACATCGACCGTGACGCGGCTGAGGACGACGCCTCGGTGGCACGGCCGGTCGGTACCCCGGATCAGCATGCCCCGGCCGCTCGTCGCCAGCGCGGCGCTCAACCGTCTGGCGACGGCATCGCCCTGCAACGTGCGGAGATTTTCAAACTCGGGATTGTGTGCCCGCGTCAACAGTGGCAGCAGCGTGCGTCGCCCCCGGCCGTCGGTACAGCCGCCGAGGCGATCGACATGCGGCAACCCATCGCCTTCTCGGCACGCGGAGTGCAATGTTCCCGAACCTGCGGTCTCTCCTTCCCCTGGTCGCCCTCGTGGGCTTGGCGCCCGCAGCAAGCGGTACGCAAGCGCCTGATGTGGACGGTGTCGCCTTGCTGAGGCGTCTCAACACGGCGCAGGCCAATCGCCAGGCCGGCACATTCCTCAGCCTCGCGGGGTTGCGTGATCACGAACTGATGGCGCCCTACCGCGAGCGCGCGACTCCACACGGCGACCACGAGTGGACGATCGCGGGTCACCGATTGCGCCTGCTGGTCTCCCCCGAGCGTACGCACTACACGGCAACCTTGCATCCCGAAGGCGTCGCCTGCGGCAAGGCCTGGTTCACGAGTGAGTCCGGCGTGATTCTCAGCGGGCAGGCGCTGGGATGCTGATGCGCCCCACGTTCGGAATGGCCGTGCTGCTCGCACCGCTGCTGCTGCTCGGGTGCGACAAGGCTCCTCTGACGGCGCCCACAGACTCCGCCGTCACTCTCTTTGCGAACAACACTGTCGTTGCCTTGAACGGCATCGTCGAGATCGCGGCCAGCGTCACCGAACCGGGCGGCGTGCCGGTCCAGAACGGCACCCAGGTCACGTTCACGACGACGCTGGGATCGCTCGAGCCGGCCGAGGCTCGTACGAGCGGTGGCCGCGCCACGGTGCGGCTCAACGCGGGAGCGGCGTCGGGGCTCGCGCGGGTGCAAGCGTTCTCGGGCGGTGCGCAGGCCGAAGCCCTCGAGATTCGGGTTGGCGCGGCAGCCGCCACCACCCTCACGCTCACGCCGCTGCCGGCCACGGTCGGTCCCAACGGCGGCAGCGTCGAGATCCTCGCGGTGGCGACCGGCGAGAACAACCGTCGCCTTCCTGGTGTGCCGGTGACGTTCAGCACCAACGCCGGCACCTTGCGCGACGCAACCGTCGTCACCGACAGCAACGGCGAGGCTCGCACCTCGCTGTCGACCACTCGTGACGCGACAGTCACGGCCACGGTCGGTGGTGTGTCGCAGACGGCGACTGTGCGAGTCACCGCGCGGCCCGCTGTCAGCATTTCGGGGCCTGCGGCCCCGGTCGGGGTCGGCGAGACGACCACGTTCACGGTCAACGTTCAGCAGCAGCAGACGAACGGCGACGCCGTGCGCGACGTGGTGATCGACTTCGGCGACGGCACCCGACAATCGCTCGGCCAGTTCAACGGGTCGCGCACCGTGCAGAAGGCCTACGGCCGCGCGGGCAGCTACGTCGTCACCGTCACCGTCACCGACAGCAGCAACGAGGTCACACCCAACGCCATGACAGTCACCGTCGAAGAACGGGCGATCAGCGTGTCGCTGACGGGCACCCCCGTCAATCCCGTGGTCGGCGCCAACGTGCAGTTCACGGCGACGGTGTCAGGCGCCAACATCGTGAGCTACTACTGGAACTTCGGCGATGGTGGGACGCGCGTGACGACCGGTCCATCGACCAACCATGCGTACGGCAGCCCTGGACGCAAGATTGTGACGGTCGACGTCGTCAACGCCGTCGGGCAGCGCGGCATCGGCCAGTTCGAGGTGCTGGTCCAGTAACGGCTGCCCTCCGAGCGCCGCTGGCCCGCCATGTGTCAACGCCCCAACAGCGCTACGCGGCGCCCGAGCGCTCGCTGAGTTCCTTGAGCTTGGCCAGGGCCGCTGGCCAGGCATCGCGCATGAACTGCTCGTACTCCGGCGTGACGTCCACGTCGACGACGAACTCTGTCGCTCCGTCCACCTCTGTCAACGTGTAGTTCTCGTACGCAGGCGCCCATCGCCGAACCTGTTCGCTGTCGCGATCTTCGACGCCGTCCTTGATCTCGCCCACATGCCGGATGGACACGAATTCCGGACGGCGACTGGTCTCGATAATCGACGACATGCCGCTGCCATCCGGTGCCAGGAACCTGATGGCGTCGCCGGTGTTCCACGATCCCTCGAAGGTCGAGCCCGGCATGAATGCCGACGTCCACTCATCGAAGTAGCGCTTCTCCGTGACGCGCTCCCAGACGATCTCTCGCGGCGCCCGGATGGTGATCGAGAACTGTAGCGTCTTGTTCATGGTGCGTCCCCTTCGTTCGATGGCGTGACCGCAGTGTACAAGCGGGTCGCCCCGCACATAGGCTTGACGATGGAGGGTGTACGTGTCTGACCTGACGCTACTGGAACGGGTGAACGCCGTCACGATCACCAGCGACGACATGGTGGCGCTGGTGGAAGCCAGCAACGCCTACATGCAGGAGCATCCGGACGAGGCGCGGAACGGTACCGCCGCGCTGATGCTCGCGGCGAAGCAGGGCAAGAGTGCCGAGCGCGGTGTTGCGCTCTGGTCTCGCCTGTCGGCCCTGGCGCAGCTGATCGATGAGGAAGGCTGCGGCGGATGGGCGTTGCCGAATCCAGCGATGGACGACGGCGTGTTCGCCCAGGACGTCCTGTTTGCGGCGGCAGCCGTCCATCCGCTCGTGGAAGCGGACGAGGCGTTCGTCTTCGACCGCGAGTCATTCCTGTCGAGGGCGATCGCGATGGCGAATGCCGACACGAGGCACGCGCCACCCGACGAGTGAACTGACCGACAGTCGTCGGAACGGGGACGCCGGACCTCGGAACTATTCGTTTCGAACTATAGTCTAAGTCGAATACGATGCGCCGACCGATGCGTGACCCTGCCGAGCTCCTGCCACTCAAACACGCGACGTATCAGGTACTTCTGGCGCTCGGCGACGTCGAGGCCATGCACGGCTACGCCATCATGCAGGCAGTCTCGGCCATGACGGACGGTCGCGAGGCGATCCTCCCCGGCACGCTCTACGCCGCGCTGGCGAGGATGGTGGACGAGGGCCTGGTCCACGAGTCGACGCCGAAGGACGAGGCGAGCGGCGGGCCGACGCGACGGTACTACCAGCGCACCCGATTCGGCCGCGCGGTCGCGCGCGCGGAATCCGAACGGTTGCGGGCGCTTCTCGATGTCGCCCGCTCGCAGAACCTGTTCGGAGGCGCGAAGTGACGCGCCTGTACCGGCTTGCCTTGCATGCGTTTCCCTACCGGCACCGTGAACGCTATGGCGTGGAGATGGTCGATGCCTTCGGCCGCGAGCTCGCCACCCGCGCGGGATGGGCTCGCCTGTCCTTCGGGTCTGCCGCCTGCCTGAACGCGGTCGGCGCCGGTCTCGTCGAGCGGCGTCGCCAGCGCCGGGTCCGTCTGGGCCCGGCGTTCTCGGCGCTCGATTTCAGGCTCGCCTGGCGCATGGTGCTGCGCTATCCGGGGCTGAGTCTCGTCAGCGTGTTGGGGATGTCGGTCGGCATCACGATCGCGGCCGGCGCCTTCACCATCGTGTCGATGATGATGGGCACGACGCTGCCGCTGCCCGAAGGCGATCGCCTGATCTCGATCGTCCACTGGGACGCCTCGACGAACCAGCGTGAGTTGCGTCTGCTGCACGACCTCGAGGCGTGGCGTACCGCGACGTCCATCGAGGACTTCAGCATGTCGCGCGACGTCCAGCGCAATCTGATCGTCGACGGCCGGCCACCCGAGGTGGTGCTGGTCGCGGAGATCTCGGCGTCGGCATTCCGCGCAGCCCGGGTCGGGGCGTATCGGGGCCGCACGCTGTTGCCGGGCGACGAACGCCCGGACGCCCCAGACGCGATCGTGATCGGCCACGACGAGTGGGTTCGTCGCTTCGATGCCGATCCGGACATCGTCGGTCAATCGGTGAAGCTGGGGCCGACCGCTTACACGATCGTCGGCGTGATGCCTGAAGGCTTCGGCTTTCCGGCATACCACAGCTTCTGGATCCCGTGGCGTCTCGATGTCGCCGCCTCTGCCCCGCGTAGCGGCCCCGGCATCAACGTATTCGGGCGGCTCGCGCCAGGGGCCACGCTCGAGCGTGCGCAGACGGAGCTGACGGCACTCAGCCAGCGCGTGGCGGCTGCATCGCCCGCCACGCACGAACACCTGCGCCCGCTGGTGATGGCATACGCGCGCGCCTTCAGCGAGGTCGACGACCCCGATGATGCGCTCGCGCTGTACGCGATCGAGATGGCGATCGTCCTGCTGCTGGTCCTCATCTGCATCAATGTCGCCATCCTCGTCTATGCGCGCACGGCGACACGGCAAGGCGAGATTGCGGTGCGAGGAGCGCTCGGCGCCAGCCGCCGCCGGATTGTGGCGCAGTTGTTCGTCGAGGCGCTGCTGCTCGCCGGCGTGTCGGCCGCAATCGGGATCAAGCTCACCGCCGTCGGCCTGCGTCAGATCGAGAGTGCAATGCTGGCCCTGGTCGGGCGCTGGCCTTTCTGGTTCTCGCTGGAGCTCCACACCAGTACCCTGCTCTACGTTGTCGGCCTGACCGTGTGCGCGGCGGCCATCGTCGGCATGGCGCCCGCGCTCAAGGCGACCGGCAGGCAGGTCCATACGCAGTTACAGATGCTCTCGTCTCGCGGCGGATCGCGCATGCAGATGGGGCGGCTGTGGACGACGCTGATCGTCGCGCAGGTGTCGGTCACGGTCGCCATCCTGCCGATGGCGATGCATTTTGCGTGGAGTTCGGTTCGACTTCCCTCGGACGGCGGCTACGCCACCTCGGAGTTCCTCAGCGCGAGACTCTGGATCGACGACGCGGCGGCGTCGACGACCGAGGCGGGTGGCCAGGTGCTTGCCGCCAGATACGGAAACACGCTCACGGAAGTCGAGCGCCGGTTGAGAGACGACGCGCGGGTACGTGAGGTGACGTTTTCGCTCGTCAGTCCAGGCCGCGAGCCTGGCGTGATGGTCGAGGCGGAAGGTCTGTCCTCACCGGTCAGTGCCGGCAGCCGGACGGGGCGGCGCGTCCTCCCTGCCGAATCCGCCGGCAATGGCATCGAGGGCCCGCGGCCACGCACCCTGGTGCGATTCAACCGCGTCGCTCCCAACTTCTTCACGGCGTTCGACGTGCCGGTGAGCGTCGGCCGCGGACTTACCGCCGCCGATGCATCGGCCGACGCCACCGTCACGCCCGGGGTCGTCGTGAGCCGCGGATTGGTCGCCCAGGTCTTCGGCGGTGCCAATCCGCTCGGTCGGCGCATCAAGTACGTGGCCTGGAGCCGCGAAGCGCCGTCCGGGAACGTCGCGCTGGAACGCTGGTACGAGATCGTCGGCGTGGTCCCGGACTTCCCCCGTCCGGGTCCGTTCGACGATGAGTCGGAGGGCCGCGTCTACCACGCCGTCGAAGCCGGCGACCTCTATCCCGCCCATCTCAACGTGCGCGTGCGCAGCGGTAATCCGGCAGCACTTGCCGATCCACTCCGCGCACTCAGCGCATCGATTGATCCAGACATGCTGCTGCTGAACGTCTCCACTGCCGAAATGGCGGTCAGACAGGCGCAGGGCATGATGCGGCTGATTGGCGTGAGCCTCGCGCTGATGGTCCTGAGCGTGATCCTGCTCTCATCGGCCGGTATCTATTCGCTGATGTCGTTCACGGTGGCGCGGCGACGGCGAGAAATCGGCATCCGCGCGGCATTGGGCGCCAATCGCAATCGGATTCTCGTCGGCATCTTCTCGCGCGTCTTCGCCCAGTTGGGCGCCGGCGCGGTCCTCGGCTTGATTGCCGCGGTCGGCCTGGCGCGGGTGCTCGAAGGCGACATGGTGCAGCACTACCGCGCGATGCTGTTGCCGCTCGGCGTGGGATTGATGACGACGCTCGGTGTGGTCGCAGCGATCGGACCGGCGCGGCAGGGCCTGCGAATCCAGCCGATCGAAGCGCTGCGCGACGAGTAGGACGAGACCAGGCGACGTGTCGCCGCTGAGCTCAGTGAAGCGGGCGGCCGTGATGTGGCGGTGGGTGCCGGTGGCTTCGGGTGGTCCCGTGACGGCGCGCCAGGCGCCGGGCCGTCACGAGATGGTCACCCAGAATCGCGCCTGACCTGTTGCGCGTCACTTACCAACCGGCTTGGCGTCGGCGTCCAGCACGATGACCTCGCCAAGGCCCAGGGCGCGGATCGGTCCTTCGATCTGCTTGCGGTCCCCGACCACGACCCAGGTGACGGCTGCGGCATCCAGCGCCCTGGCCGCCTCGCTCACCTGTGACGTCGTCAACGCCTCGATCTCGGTCTTGCGCTTCACCACGTAGTCGTCCGGCCGCTTGAATCGGACGATGTCGGTGACCGTTCCGACCAGGGCGGCGATGGTCTCGTAGGCACCGGGCAGGCTGCGGATCTCGGTCGACTGCACCTTGGCCAACTCCTCGGGGGTCGCTGGACGGGGTCCCACGTAGTCGCGAATCTCCCGGGCCAGTTCCTTCAGTGCGTCAGCGGTCTTGTCGATCTGCACCGGCGCGAACACGAGCCAGGGCCGCGGCCCGACCGCATCGGGCACGAACGACCACGCGCCGTACGACCAGTGCTTGTCCTCGCGCAGATTCATGTTCAGGCGGGCCGAGAACTGCCCGCCGAGCACGGTGTTGGCGATGTCCAGCCGGAGTGCGCCGGGATCGAGCGACGATGGCACGACGAGGCCAGCCAGCACGGTGGCCTGCACGGCGCCGGGCTGGTCCAGCACGTAGAGCCGAGTGGCCTTTGGTCGAGCCACGCTCGCAATGGGTGTGGACGCCTGCGCCTGCGCCTGTGCCTGACCGCTCCAGTCGCCGAAATGCTTTTCGAGCAGCGGCATGATCTCGGCCATCGTCGTGTCGCCGGCGACCACCAGTGTCGCGCCCGACGGCGTGAGCCAGGCTCGCTGATAAGCGAGCAGATCATCGCGCGTCAGCGCGGTGATCGACGCCTCCGTGCCTGAGCCGCTGAACGGCAGCGCGTACGGGTGGCCCTCGCCGTACAGGAACGGCGGCAGCACCCGCAAGGCCAGCGAGAAGGGCTCGGCCTTCTCCTGCTTGATCCGCGCAATCCACGTCGCTCGCACCCGTTCGATGTCCGCCGGCTCGAAGCGTGGCCGCCGCAGCATGTCGGCCAACAGCGCGAGCGACGGATCGAGTTGCTCCTTCAGTGCCGACAGGGTGCCGCGCGCGCCATCGAGCGACGCCCCCGCGTCCAGCACCGCGCCGAGGGCCTCGGCCCGATCGGCGAATGCCAGCGCGCCGAGGTCGCCAGCCCCCTCCTCGAGCATCGCGGTGGCGAAGCTCGCCAGCCCCTGCTTGTCGGCCCGGTCGCTCGCGTAGCCGCCGCTGAAGAGATATTGCGTCCTGACGATCGGGACGCCCGGCCGCGGGACCAGCACGACGGTGGTGCCGTTGCGCAGCGTCGCCCGTGTCAGGGCCGGGAACTGCAGTTCGGGGAAGCGGTCGGTCTTCGGCACCCCGCGCGCCCGGTCGACGTCGCTGGCCGTCGTGGTGAAGCGCGTCTCGGCGGCCGGCAGCGTGAACGGCGCGGGCGTCGCGGCTGGCGCCTCCGGAATGATCGTGCGTTCGCCCGGCGTCACGAGCAGCGTATGCCCGCCTTTCGAGAGCCAGCGCTCTGCACTGGCCCGAATGGTGGCCGGCGTCGCCTCGGCCCAGGAACGCAGGGTCCGGCGGAAGCATCCGGCGTCGCCCGCGTACACCGCACATTCGGCCAGCGTGTCCGCCTTGCCTCCGAAGCCGCCGATCCGCTCGCTGTTCCGGATGAAGGCGGCCCGGCGCGTCATGACGGCCTGCGTCAGCTCCGCCTGGGACGGCCCGTCCTTCAGCAGCTTCTGCAATTCCTCGTCGATGATCCGTTCGACGGCGGATACGTCACCGCTGACTTTCACGTCCGCCTCGATGTAGAAGGTCGATGCCAGCTCGAACGGCTGGACCCGGGCGCTGACGCTGTCGACGAGCTTGTCGCCGAACAACAGCCGCTTG
>DATJTM010000049.1:0-7851 GCA_035503395.1 Luteitalea sp. | reverse complement strand
CACTGCTCCGCGGTGCAGGGCAGTCCTTCGGCCGTGCCGTGGGCCTGTGGTGCGGGGCTCGTCGTCGCCAGACGGCGGCCGAGCGTCGAGGACTGCCCGCCCGAACGACGGACCAGACGGAAAGACCGACATGACTGCTGCGGGGTGGGACGTCGAGGCGTGGAGTGCACCGGTCACGCCCGAACGTCCGTGTGGCGAGAACCTCGAGGACCAGGCACCGCTGGTGACGCTGGATGCGCTGCGCCTGTTCGGCCAGCCACGTCCGATCGACACCGACGACACCCGCAAGCCGACGGATTGGGCCGAGGTGCGCACCCTGTCGATCGAGGGTCTGGTGCGGACGCGCGACCTGCGCGTGCTCGCCTATCTCGGCGCCGCGGCGTTGCGGACCGACGGGCTGCCCGCCTTCTTCGACACGCTCGTGATCGCGGCTCGCTGGCTCGAGGCGTACTGGGTCGAGGTCTATCCGCAGCTCGACGAGGATGCCATCGCGCGTCGCAACGCGCTGAACTGCCTGGCCGACCCGATGGCGGTGCTCGACCGTCTCCGCCGGCTGCCGATCGTCGAGAGCCGGCAGCACGGCCGCTTCAGCCTCCGCGACATCGACATCGCGAAGGGCAACCTGCAGCCGGGGGCCAATGACGCGCGGCCCGAACTGGCGCAGGTCGATGCGGCGTTCGGCGAGATGGCGACCGACACGCTGACGGTCCTTCACCAGGTGACCGCGGCGGCGCTCGACGCGATCAAGCGGATCGACGCGCGGATGCGCGACGAAGGCGACCCCGTCACCTTCGAGGGCTTGCAGCAGCAGCTGGCCCGGCTGCAGCTGGTGGTGCAGGCGCAGCTGGCGCAGCGCGCGCCGGCCGACGAGGCGACGGCGGACGCGGCCGCAAGTGGGGCGGCCGGTGCGCCCGGCGCGGGCGCCGTGTCGGCGCCGGGGACGATCGGGTCGCGCCAGGACGCAATTCGGGCGCTGGACGCGGTGGCGGAGTACTTCCGTCAGCACGAGCCATCGAGTCCCTTGCCGATGTTGATCGACCGGGCCAAGCGGCTCGTGTCCAAGAACTTCCTCGAGGTGCTCGAGGAGATTGCGCCCGAGGGGCTGGCCGGGGCGCGGGCCGCCGGCGGGTTGCGGGACAGTGCGGAGTAGGACGTCGATTCGGAGGTAGAACGTGGCCAAGGCTAGCAGTCAGAAATTCATCGCGCGCAACCGGGCGCCCCGCGTCCAGATCGAGTACGACGTCGAGCTGTACGGCGCGGAGAAGAAGATCCAGTTGCCGTTCGTCATGGGCGTGCTGTCGGACCTGTCGGGCAAGCCGGCCGAGCCGCTGCCGCCGGTCGACGACCGCAAGTTCCTCGAGATCGACGTCGACAACTTCGACTCGCGGATGAAGGCGCTCAAGCCGCGGGCGGCGTTCCAGGTGCCCAACACGTTGACCGGTGAAGGCAACCTGAACGTCGAGTTGACGTTCGACAGCATGGACGACTTCTCGCCGGCTGCCGTCGCCAGCAAGGTCGACGCGCTGAGCAAGCTGCTCGAAGCACGCCAGCAGCTGGCCAACCTGATCACCTACATGGACGGCAAGTCGGGGGCCGAGGATCTCGTCGCCAAGCTGTTGCAGGATCCCGCCCTCCTGCAGTCGCTCGCCTCCACCAAGAACCCGAACCAGGAGCCGTCGTCCTAACCGGACGCTCCGAGAGGGAGAACCACGATGGCTGACCCGAAACTGCAGCAGGACGGCGCGGCGTCGATCGGCACCGCGGAAGCCGGCGACTTCGAGTCGCTGCTCCGCAAGGAGTTCAAGCCGCGCACCGACGAGGCCCAGGAAGCGGTCGAGCAGGCGGTGCGGACGCTGGCCGCGCAGGCGCTGTCGCAGACGACGCTGATCAGCGGCGACGTCACCAAGACGATCGAGGCGATGGTCGCGGCGCTCGACAAGAAGTTGAGCGAGCAGATCAACCTGATCATCCACCACCCGGACTTCCAGAAGCTGGAAGGCGCGTGGCGCGGTCTGCACTATCTCGTCAACAACACCGAGACCGACGAGATGCTGAAGATCCGCTTCATGAACATCAGCAAGCAGGAACTGGGCAAGACCCTGAAGAAGTTCAAGGGCACCGCCTGGGACCAGAGCCCGCTGTTCAAGAAGATCTACGAGGCCGAATACGGCCAGTTCGGTGGCGAGCCGTTCGGCTGCCTGGTGGGCGACTACTACTTCGACCACACGCCGCCCGACGTCGAATTGCTCGGCGAGATGGCGCAGGTCTCGGCCGCGGCGCACACCCCGTTCATCGCCGGGTCGTCGCCGACCATCATGCAGATGGCCAGCTGGCAGGAACTGTCCAATCCGCGCGACCTCACCAAGATCTTCACGACGCCCGAGTACGCGGCCTGGCGGTCGCTCCGCGAGTCCGACGACTCGCGCTACATCGGGCTGGCGATGCCGCGGTACCTGTCGCGGCTGCCCTACGGCGCCAAGACCAACCCGGTGGAGCAGTTCGACTTCGAGGAAGACACCGGCGCCGCCGACCACAGCCGCTACACGTGGGCCAACGCCGCCTATGCCATGGCCGTCAACATCAACCGCTCCTTCAAGGAGTACGGCTGGTGTTCACGCATCCGCGGCATCGAGTCGGGGGGCGCGGTCGAAGGGCTGCCGACCCACACCTTCCCGACCGACGATGGCGGGGTGGACATGAAGTGCCCGACCGAGATCGCGATCAGCGATCGTCGGGAGGCCGAACTGGCCAAGAACGGCTTCATGCCGCTCGTGCACCGGAAGAACTCGGATTTCGCCGCCTTCATCGGCGCCCAGTCGCTCCAGAAGCCACAGGAGTACATGGACCCCGATGCGACCGCCAACGCCAACCTGTCGGCCCGCCTGCCGTACCTGTTCGCTTGTTGCCGGTTTGCGCATTATCTGAAATGTATCGTCCGCGACAAGATCGGGTCGTTCAAGGAAAAGGACGACATGCAGCGGTGGTTGCAGAACTGGATCATGAACTACGTGGATGGCGACCCGGCTCACTCGAGCGAGGTCACCAAGGCCAAGAAGCCACTGGCCGCCGCGGAGGTCGTGGTCGAGGAAGTGGAAGGGAACCCGGGGTACTACACCTCGAAGTTCTTCCTGCGACCGCATTACCAGCTGGAAGGGCTCACCGTGTCCCTGCGCCTGGTCTCCAAGCTGCCGTCGGCCAAAGCCGGGTAGAACGGACGGGCCGCGTTGCGACAACGGGCCCCGCATGATCACCGTCGGGATGGTACGTCGGGGACTTCGTCACAAAGGAGCGTAGGTCATGGCAGTCGATGTCTTTGCAAAAATCGGGGATATCAAGGGAGAGTCGAAGGACTCCAAGCACGCGGGCGAAATCGACGTGCTGTCGTGGTCCTGGGGCGTGTCCAACGCATCGGACGTGCGGGCGGGGTCGGGCGCCGGGGCCGGCAAGGCCAACTTCAGCGACCTCAGCTTCATGCACGCCCTCGACAAGGCGTCGCCGAACCTGATGAAGGCCTGCGCGATGGGCGAGCACATCAAGGAAGCGACGCTCACCTCCCGCAAGGCCGGCAAGGGCCAGCAGGAGTACCTCATCGTGAAGATGAAGGAGGTCTACATCACCAGCGTGCAGCCGTCGGGCAGTTCCGAGCACCCGATGGAATCGGTGTCGATCAACTTCGGCCACGTCGATCTCGAGTACAAGCCGCAGAAGGAAGACGGCTCGCTCGACGCAGGTGTGCACTTCATCTACGACCTCAAGAAGCAGGTCGACTCCTAGCGCCGGAGAGACGTCGTGCCCGTCCCCATCGATCCCACCATCCCGCCGGCTGGCGTCGGCGACATGTTCCTGTTCGTCAAGGGCGCCAGGGCCGGGGTGATCAAGGGTGAGGCGCAGGATGCGACCCACCAGGACGAGATCAACGTCATCAGCTGGTCGTGGGGGATGCAGGGACTGCGCGACCTGTCCGGGCAGGCCAAGGGGCGGGCGAGAATCCAGGAACTGAAAGTCGTCAAGCTGGTCGACAGCGCCACCACGGCTCTGATGTCCGCCCTCCGCACCAACGAGCAGATCAAGGAAGCCAAGCTGACCCTGCGCAAGTCCGGCAAGGGTCAGCTGGAGTTCCTCACGATCGTGCTCGAGAACGCTCGTGTCGTCGAGGTGACGGTCGACGGTGGCACGCCCCCCGGCAGCGCCCAGGTGGTCGAGCACGTCGCGTTCGCCTTCAACAAGATCACGGTCGAATACACCCCGCAAGGGAAGGACGGCCAGGGCCGCGGCGCCATGCAGTTCATCGATGTCTACGAGGACGCACAGTGATTGGTGCTGGCGCCGCCGCAGATGCCCTCAAGCAGGGCGACGTCGCCGCAGCGCTGCAACTCTTGCAGGCCGAGGTTCGCAATCGGCCGGCCGAGGCCGGCCTGCGCGTGTTCCTCTTCCAGCTGCTCTGTGTGATGGGGCAGTGGGATCGCGCCCTCAATCAGCTGAAAGTGGCCTCGGACCTCGATGCCGGGACGCTTGCGATGGCGCAGACCTATCGTGAAGCCATCGCCTGCGAGGCGGTGCGTACGGCGGTCTTCGCCGGCCGCACGTCGCCGATGATCTTCGGCGAGCCCGATCGGTGGCTCGCGCTGCTGATCGAGTCGTTGCTCGTGAAGGCCCGCGGCGACGCCGCGCAGGCCGCTGACCTGCACGCCCGCGCGTTCGACGAGGCCCCCGCCTCGTCGGGCACCGTCGACGGGCGACCGTTTGCCTGGATTGCCGACGCCGATGCGCGGCTCGGGCCCGTGCTCGAGGCCGTGATCAACGGCCGCTATTACTGGGTCCCGTTTGCGCGACTGACCCGGGTCGACATCGAGGCGCCGACCGACCTGCGCGACGTCGTCTGGATGCCGGCCCACCTGCAGTTCGAGAACGGCGGCGAAGTCGTGGCGCTGTTGCCGACGCGGTATCCGGGGTCGGAGTCGTCGACCGACGATGCCGTCCGCCTGGCGCGCAAGACGATCTGGGAAGAGGCCGGCGAGGGCGAGCCGATCGGCTTCGGCCAGCGCGTGCTCGCGACCGACGGCGAAGAGACGCCACTGATGGACATCCGCAGCCTCCTCCTCGACGCGGTGCCCGACGAGGCCGCGCCGGACGTGGCGCCCGATGCCTGAACCGGTGCCGCAGGACCGGCTGCAGCCGTCCCTGCTCGACAGACTGACCGACGATCATCCCGACAACCGCCGCGAGCCCGTCGAGCAGCGCTCGCTGTCCAAGGCGCGCCTGCGCCAGGCGGTGCTGCGCGATCTCGCGTGGCTCTTCAACACCGTCCGCCTCGACGCCGGCGTCGATCTCACCGGCCTGTCGCACGTGAAGCGATCGGTGCTCAACTACGGCATGGCGGCGCTCTCGGGCAAGACCGCCTCGACCCTCGACGCGCTCGCCCTCACCAACATCATCCGGCAGGCGATCATCGACTTCGAGCCGCGCATCGTGCCCGCCACGCTGCAGGTCCGGACGGTGATCGACGAGGGCACCCTCGATCATCACAATGTGATCGGCGTCGAGATCCAGGGGCATCTCTGGGCCCAGCCGGTGCCGCTGGAACTGCTGGTCCGCACCGAGATCGACATCGAGACCGGCCGCGTCGAAATCGCCGACCTGCTGCCCACCCGAGCCTGACGTGGACCCGCGCCTGCTTCGTTATTACAACCTCGAACTGCAGCACCTGCGCGAGATGGGGGCCGAGTTCGCGCAGCAGTTCCCCAAGATTGCCGGCCGCCTCGGCATGAACGGCCTCGAGGTCGCCGATCCGTACGTCGAACGTCTCCTCGAGGGCGTGAGCTTCCTGGCCGCGCGCGTCCAGCTGAAGATGGACGCGGAGTTCCCGCGCTTCACCCAGGCGCTGCTCGAGATCGTGCTGCCGCACTACCTCGCGCCGGTGCCGTCGATGCTGGTCGCGCAGTGCGTGCCCACGCTCGACGACCCCAATCTCGCCGGCGGATTCGTCGTGCCGCGCGGATCGACGATGGTCGGCGGACTGTCGGGCGACGACGTCACGGCGTGCCAGTTCCGCACCGCGCACGACGTCACCCTGTTGCCGATCGAGGTCGTCTCGGCCTCCTACTTCACGTTCGCGCCGGACCTGCCCCTCAACGCGCTGGCGCAGGGGCGACGCATCCGCGGCGGCCTGCGCATCCGGCTGAAGACGATCGGGCAGGTCCCCTTCAAGGAGATCGCGCTCGACCACCTGCCGATCTACCTCACCGGTCGCGACGACGCCGCCAATGCGCTGTACGAACTGTGCCTCTCGTCGGCGCTCGGGGTGCTCGTGGCGCCGGGCCCGCGCGGCGCCCGCACCGGTCTCGAGAGCCTGCCGGCCACGGCGGTGCGTCCGCTGGGGTTCGAGGACGACGAAGCCCTCCTGCCCGTCACCGCGCGGTCGTTCCACGGCTACCGGCTGCTGATCGAATACTTCGCGTTTCCGCAACGGTATCGCTTCGTCGACCTGCACGGGCTCGCGCCGGCGTTGCGCAACGTCGCCGGCGACGAGGTCGAACTCGTCGTGTTGTTCGGGCGTGGCGACGCGTCGCTCGAGAGCGTCGTCGACGCCAGCAACGTCGCGCTGTTCTGCACGCCGGCGATCAACCTGTTCGAGCGGCGCGCCGACCGCATCCACATCGCCGACGACGCGTACGAGTACCACGTCGTGCCGGACCGGACGCGGCCGACCGACTTCGAGGTCTTCGAGGTGACCGGCGTCGTCGGGCACGGGGCCGGCGCCGACGGCGAGCAGGAGTTCCTGCCGTTCTACGCGGCGCGCAGCGGCAGCGAGGAGCGCGCCGCCGGCTATTTCACGACGCGGCGCGAACCGCGCGTGACGACGGCGGCCGCGCGTCGGCGGGGGAGTCGCACCAGCTACACCAGCACCGAGGTGTTCCTGGGCCTCGTGGATGCGGCCCAGGCGCCGTATGCCCACGACCTGCGACAGCTGTCGGTGCAGACCTGGTGCACCAATCGCGACCTGCCCCTGCAGATGCCGATCGGCCAGGGCATCGGCGATCTCACCGTGGAGATGGCAGCGCCGGTGAGCAGCATCCGGATCGTCCACGGGCCAAGCCGTCCGCTGGCGCCGCTGGCCGATGGTGCGGTCGGCTGGCGGGCGCTGAGTCATCTGTCCCTGAACTACTTGTCGCTGATGAACACGTCCGACCAGCAGGGGGCATCGGCGCTCCGCGAACTGCTCGAGTTGTACGCGCCGGCCGGCGATGCCAGTGCCCGGCGCCAGATCGAGGGCATCCGGTCGGTGTCGGTGCGGCCGGTCGTCCGCCGGCTGCCTGGACGCGGGCCGATCGTGTTCGGGCGCGGCCACCAGACCACGCTCGTGGTCGACGAGATGGCGTTCGAGGGAGGCAATGCCTACCTGCTCGGGGCCGTGCTCGATCGCTACTTCGCGCGTCACGTGTCGGTGAACGCGTTCGTCGAAACCATCCTGCAGTCCGCGAGTCGCGGCGAGATCAGCCGATGGCCACCCCATTGGGGCAGCAGACCGACGTTCTGACGTTCTTCGCCGCCCTGGCCGAGTCTCCGCATCGTCACGACTTCTACCAGACGCTGCGGCAGCTCGAATGCCTGTTCCCGACCAGGCCGCGCTGGGGTGAGGCGTTGCGGCCGGCCGATGAACCGGTCCGACTCGGACAGGACCCCGACCTGGCGTTCGCCCCGACTCCCCTCGCCGCGTTCGAGCGTGGCACGGGTGGTGTGCCGCCGCGCCTGCAGGTGCGTCTGTTCGGGCTTCTCGGTCCGAACGGGCCGATGCCGACCCATCTCACCGAATACACGCGCGAGCGGCTGCGGCATGCCGGCGATCCGACG
>DATJTM010000048.1:0-2795 GCA_035503395.1 Luteitalea sp. | reverse complement strand
GACGTGCCCCAGATCCGCGCCGATCTGACCAGCGAGGCGCTGCAGATGACGACACTCGACGTGAGCATCGCCAAACTCGAGTCAGCCGTCTCCCAGTACTCCTATGTTCAGCGCCTGACCGTGACGAGCGCCGGCGCTCATGGCCTGGTGATCCACGTCACCGAGCAGGTGCCCGTCGCCACCGTCCAGGTCGGCAACCAGACAGAGGTCGTCGACGGCGACGGGACGCTGATGTCGAGCCGTACCACGCATGGCCCGCTGCCGGTCGTGCCCCTCGTGTCCGCTCCGGACGGCGCGGCGGTCACCGCGCCCGGAGCGCGTGCGGCGATCACCGTGCTTGCTGCGGCTCCGTACGCCCTGCTCGCGCATATGGCGAGCGCCACGTCGAGCAGCGCGCACGGCGTGATCGTGCAGCTCCGGAACGGTCCGCAACTGTACTTCGGCTCCGCCTCACAGCTCAGGCAGAAATGGACCGCGGCGGTGGCGGTGTTGCAGAACAGAAACTCGGTCGGCGCCTCCTACATCGACGTCACCGACCCACAGCGACCGGCTGCTGGAAGCCGGGTCACGCAGTCCCAGGCGGCCGCGCTGGGCCTCGCCGCCGCGGCCAGCACGACAACGACAGAGGGCCAATCGACCACCGGAAACACCACCGGAGGGTAGGGTAAACCTCCACTTGAGGGTTATCCAGCATTTTGCCCGACTCTTCGCCTCTGATCGAGAGTTCCGCAAAATGCAAAGTTCGTTGCGCGATGCGACTACGCGTTGACTTGGCCGAAGATTAGACCGTAACGTGCGAAACTCCCGCCAGGGACGCGAGAGCGGGTCAACGCTCAATGCTGAATCGAGGGTCGGACGGAACATCATGGAAAGCGGAAGTTATCTCGCAGTCATCAAAGTCGTAGGAGTCGGCGGCGGAGGCACCAATGCGGTCAATCGCATGGTTGACGCCGGCCTGCGCGGCGTCGAATTCATCGCGGCGAACACAGACTCCCAGGCGTTGCAGATGTGCGACGCCGACATCAAGCTGAACATCGGCACCGAGCTCACCAAGGGCCTGGGTGCGGGTGCCAACCCCGAGATTGGGCAGGGCGCGGCAGCGGAGTCGCGCGACGACATCAAGGAGGCGCTGAAGGGCGCCGACATGGTCTTCGTGACCGCCGGTGAGGGTGGTGGCACCGGCACCGGTGCGGCACCGGTCATCGCCGACATCGCCAAGAACGAGATCGGCGCGCTGACGGTCGGCGTGGTCACACGGCCGTTCGGCTTCGAGGGCACGCAGCGCGCCAAGCAGGCTCAGGACGGCATCGACAGGCTGCGCGAGTTCGTCGACACGCTGATCGTGATCCCCAACGAGAAGCTGCTGTCCGTAGTGGAGCGACGCGCGTCGCTCACCGATGCTCTGCGCGAGGCCGACAACGTCCTGCGTCAGGGCGTGCAGGGCATCACCGACCTGATCACGATCCCGGGCCTGATCAACCTCGACTTCGCCGACGTGCGCACGATCATGCACGACGCCGGCTCGGCGCTGATGGGCATCGGCAGCTCGAGCGGCGAGAACCGCGCGGGCGATGCAGCCAAGGAGGCGATCTCCTCGCCGCTGCTCGAGGAGTCGGTCGAGGGCGCCAACGGCATCCTTCTCAACATCACCGGTGGCCACGACCTCGGCCTGTTCGAAGTCAACGAGGCCGCGGAGATCGTCCAGGGCGCGGCTGACGCCAACGCCAACATCATCTTCGGTGCCGTGATCGACGACGGCATGTCGGACGAGGTGCGGGTGACGGTGATCGCCACCGGTTTCGACCACGGGCGCCACTCACGGCCGAGCGGCACGCGCAGCAGCGGCATTGGCTCGTCGCGTACGCGCTCCACCAACCGCGACGTGACCCTCGACGACCGTCAGCGCTCATCGCTCGAGATCCGCGACGACGAGATCGACATCCCGTCGTTCCTCAAGGATCGCTGAGCACAGCAGGGCGAACTTCCACCGCTGGCTATACGCTGGCGGTGGATGCCTGATGCAACGACAGAACTGAAGCGCACGCCGCTCTATGCGGCGCACGTCGAGGCGGGCGCCAAGCTGGTCGACTTCGCCGGCTGGGAGATGCCGATCCAGTACATCGGCATCCGCGAGGAGCACGTGGCTGTGCGCAACGACGTTGGCGTCTTCGATGTCTCGCACATGGGCCAGGTGGTGATCGGTGGTCACCAGGCGCAGGAGCGCCTGCAGCGGCTGGTGTCGAGCGACGTGCGCCGCATGCCCGAGGGCGGAGCTCAGTACAGCCTGCTGTGCAACGAACGCGGCGGCGTGCTCGACGACCTGTTCCTCTACCGGCTGAGCGACCGTCGCTTCCTGATCATCACCAACGCCGCCAACCACGCACGGGACTTCGCCTGGATGCAGTCGCACGGCGAGGAGCTCGACGCCGAGATCTCCGACTGCCTGGCGGACTTCGCGATGATCGCCGTCCAGGGGCCGAAGGCAAGGCCGCTCGTCGAGAGCCTCGCCGACGGAAAGCTGCCCTCGCGACTGCACTGCTGTCAGCGCACCGTCGCCGCCGTCCCGGCGCTGGTCTGCGGCACCGGCTACACCGGCGAGGACGGCGTCGAGCTGCTGCTCGCGCCGGAGTCCGCGCCGACCGTGTTCGCCGCGGTGATCGCCGCCGGCCTCGGCTGGTGCTGCAAGGAGGAGACGGGCTTCGTCGGCGCCGACGCCGTGCGCGCCGAGCGCGAGGCCGGCCCGTCGGAGCTGCTCGCTCCGTTCGTCTTCACCGGGCCGGGCATCCCGCGCCAGG
>DATJTM010000047.1:0-8234 GCA_035503395.1 Luteitalea sp. | reverse complement strand
TCCAGGAACCCGAACTGGTCGTCCTCGACGAGCCGATGTCCGGCCTCGATCCGATTGGCCGCCGCGACGTGCGCGCCCTCATCCTCGCGTTGCGCGACGAGGGACGGACCATCCTGTTCAGCAGCCACATCCTGTCGGATGCCGAAAGCCTGTGCTCCCGCGTCGCCATCGTTGCGGCCGGACGACTGCAGGCCGCCGGCGCCGTCACCGAACTCGTGGAGTTCACCGTCCGGGGGTGGGACGTGCTGCTCGACGGCGCCGGCGACGACCTCGCGAGCCGCCTCCGGAACGACGGCGCCACCGTGTCGGCGCTGGGCGATGGCCGTTTGCAGGTGCATGTGCCTGGCGACCGCGCGCCCGAGCCCCTGATTCAGCTGGCAGCCGCCTCCGGCGCGCGGGTGCTGTCGCTGCAACCGGTCCGCGAGACGCTCGAGGACGTGTTCCTGAAGCACGTCGAAGGCAAGCGGCGTCCCTCGACGGGAGAGCCGTCGTGAAGCCGCGCCTGATCTTCGCCATCGCGGTCAACACATTCCGCGAAGCGGTCCGCGATCGCGTCTTCTACAACCTGCTCCTGTTTGCCGTGCTGCTGGTCGGCACCTCGCTGGTGATCGGCCAGCTGGCCGCGGGCCAGGACGTGAAGATCATCAAGGACCTCGGGCTCGCGTCGTCGCTCCTGTTCGGCGTCGGAATCGCCATCTTCATCGGGATTCAGCTGGTGGCGCGCGAGGTGGAGCGGAGGAGCGTCTACGTGACGCTCGCCAAGCCCGTGACCCGGTCGGCCTTCCTGTTCGGCAAGTACCTCGGCCTGTTGCTGACACTGGCCGTGAACATGGCCGTGATGACCGCGGCGCTGATGACGGTTCTTTACGTGTACTGGCGCGTGACGCCGCCTAACCTGCAGGCGGTGTGGACGGCGCCGGCCGTCGATCCGGCCCTGCTCGGCGCGCTGCTCCTGATCTACATCGAACTCGCCGTCGTCACCGCCATCGCGCTGTTGTTCTCCACGTATTCGTCAGCCCTGCTGGCGGCCACGTTCACCACGGCGGTGTGGGTGGCGGGTCATTTCGTGGGCGACCTGCGGACGCTCGAACTCGTGGGAGCCTCGGAAGGCACCGCGAGCCTGGGCCGGGTCGTATCGTGGGTGCTGCCCAACCTGGCCCTGTTCGACGTGAAGGCCGAGGTCGTCCACGGCGTGCCGGTGCCGCTCGCACAAATCGCGTATGCGATTGCCTACGGGTGTACCTACGCGGCGGCCTTGCTGCTGCTGGCGGTCGCCGTGTTCCAGCGGCGGGACTTCAAGTGAGCGGGATGCGCCGCGATGCGGCCCGGTGGCCGTGGCTCCTCGGGGCGCTGACGCTGCTGGCCGGTGCCCTGCCGCTGCAGGCAGGCTCACTCGCCCATCGGCCCGATCGCGCGTTGCCGGCCGTGCTGTACCTGCAGTCCCCGGCCGTGGCCCGTCGGGTGTCGTTGTCGTTCGACTCGCTGATGGCGGACCTGTACTGGATTCGCGCGCTACAGCATTTCGGCGCCAGCCGCCTGCAGCAGGGCGCGCCGAGCGGTTTCGCCGACCTGTATCCATTCCTGGATCTGGCGACGTCGCTCGATCAGCGGTTCACGGTGGCGTATCGCTTCGGGGCAATCTTCTTGTCCGAACCACCGCCGGGCGGTCCGGGGCGGCCCGATCTGGCGGTGCGCCTGCTCGAGAAGGGCATCGCGAGCCAGCCGGATCGGTGGCAGTACTGGCAGGACCTGGGCTTTGTCCACTACTGGTGGACCGGCCGGTACGACAAGGCTGCCGAGGCCTTCTCGAAGGGCGCCGATACGGTGGGCGCGCCGTGGTGGATGAAGTCGCTGGCCGCGGTGACGCTGGCCGAGGGCGGCGATCGCCAGACGTCGCGACTGTTGTGGAAGGCGCTGGCGCAGACCAACGACAACGACTGGCTGCGCAAGGATGCGCAGCGTCGGCTGCTGCAACTCGATGCGATGGATCAAATGGATGCGCTGACCACGATGGTGGGGTCGGCCCGCCAGCGAGGCATGCAGGCACCCTGGAGCTGGGCGGCGCTGTTCGCGCGCGGCTGGCTGCGGCAGCTGCCGGTCGACCCGACCGGGACGCCATACGAGCTCGACCTGACGAGCGGGGTGGTACGGCTGGGACGCGGCTCGTCATTGGCGCCGTTGCCGGTCGAACCACGGAGCCGTGCGGGTGTGGCGGTCTCGCGATAATGGCCGACGCTCCGCAGCTCGTGTTCCTGGGCCTGCTCGGCCTGCTGGTCGGGAGCTTCCTGAACGTCTGCATCTACCGTCTGCCGAACGATCTCTCGGTCGTCTCACCGGCCTCGCGCTGTCCGTCGTGCGAAACGCCGCTCCGCTGGTACCACAACGTGCCGGTACTCGGCTGGGTGGTGCTCGGCGGGAAATGCGCGTTCTGCCGCGCCCCGATCCATTGGCGCTATCCGCTCGTCGAACTGCTGAACGCCGGGCTCTGGGTCCTGCACGGGGTGCTGCTGCCGTGGGATGCGGTGCTGATCGTGCGCCTGCTGTTCGCGTCGGCGCTGCTCGTGCTGTTCTTCACCGACCTGGACTGCCGCATCCTCCCCAACGAGATCACGCTCGGCGGGACGGTGGCGGGTCTGGCGGTGTCGGCGTTCCTGCCGCCGGGCTTGGTCGCCTCGCTGCTGGGCGTCCTGCTCGGCGGTGGCGTGCTGTGGGCGACCGGCGCCGCCTATGAACGCTTCCGCGGCGTCGAAGGAATGGGGATGGGCGACGTGAAGATGCTGGCGATGATCGGCGCCGTGCTGGGCTGGCCGCTGATGATCCTCACGCTCATCCTGTCGTCGGTCGTCGGCGGCCTGTTCGGCGCGGTGTTGCTGGCCTTCAAGGCCGACGCCCGCACCACGGCCCTGCCGTTCGGCTCGTTCCTGGCTCCCGCCGCCCTGGCCGCGTCGCTCGTCGGCCAGCCGGTGCTGGACTGGTATCTTGGGTTCTATCGCTGATGCCTCCGTCGCTCTGGCTGGTTGGTCCCTTCATCCTGCTCGCCCTCGTCGTGCTGCTGGCCGCACGTCGCGCCTCTCATCGTCGGGAGGCGCTCGACGCCGCCCGCCTGCGCGGTCGTCACAGCGAAGCTGGCCTCGCGTCGGCGATGTCGGAGGCGATCACGCGGATGCGTGGTCAGGAACTGGCGCAGCAAGCTCGTTACGCGGCCCTCGACGGTTTCATGCGCCAGGTGCTCGAGACGTTGCCGCACGGCGTCTTCGTGCTGGGGCCTGACGGCAATCTCCGCATCGCCAACGGCATCGCGCTGCAGTGGCTGGGCCTCACCGCCTCGGTCGAAGGCCAGGTGTTGTGGACGCTCGAAGGGACTGACCCCCTGCGGTCGGTCGCGCGGGACTGTCTCGACGCCGATGCGCGTCGCGATGCCTCGCTGGTCGGCCCGGGCGCCCCCGGTGCACCGGTGCCGGTGACCGCCATGCCGTTGCGTAGCCACGCCGGCGATCCCGAGGGCGTCCTGTACCTCGTGCACGTCGAGCGCGTCGCCTGACGCGTCGACGCCTCGACGGGTTGCTCGCCCTGCAACGCGGCTCGCGCGCTCCTTCGCGGAAACTGCGCATGCCAGACGCGTAAGCGTCGCTTTTCACACGAATCACGGTCGCGCCCGCCTGGCGCGGCGCTTGCCATGTCTTGATGGCATGGCGCCATCCATCCCGAACACTCAGCACGGTTCCGCACTCCTCGAAGCGGTCGTGGCCGCAGGCCTGCTATCCGGCGTCCTCACCGGCTTGGTGCCGTTGACGATCGCGGTCGGACAGGTGAGGGCGACGTCGCGCTTGGATCTGGTGGCGGCGCAGCTGGCGCGTCAGCGTCTCGGCGAGTTGCAGGTGCTCACGCACGTCACCGGCGCCGGCGGTGTCGTCGTGACTGATGTCTCCACTCAGCTTGGCAACGGCGGCTTCGATGGCGGCGGTGCTGGCCTGGCGGCCACCGGCATCGGCCCTCTTGCGTCGCCCCTCCCGGGCTCCAGCGACTGGCTCGATGCCCGCGGCCACCCGCTCGCCTGGTCGTCCACGCCACCACCGGGGGCCCGCTACGCGCGGCGGTGGGCGGTGGTAGACGATGGGGGGAGGTGCGTGCGGATGTGGGTGTGGGTCTCGGTGATCGCGCGCCCGCTGCGTCCGCAGGTCGTCGAGGCCGGTGCGGCGCAGTGCCCCTGGGGAGCGGCGCAGCCATGAGTGGCGAGGCGCGTGGTGTGGCGTTGATCGAACTGCTCGTTGGGACGCTCGTCGCTCTCGCTGCTCTCGGCACGATCATGATGGCGCTGCCGCCCGTCCTCGACGTGGTGCAGTCGCTCCCTGAAGGCACCGATCTCCATCAGCGGGCCAGGGGTGCCGAGCATGTCGTCACCGCCATGCTGATCAACGCCGGTGCGGGAGCGGATTTGGTCGGGCAAGGCCCACTGTCGCGGGCTGTGCCGGCGGTGTTTCCACGTCGCCTCGGCATGGGCGGGGACCCGCCTGGCACCGCCTGGGCCGATCGGGTCACTGCCGTCCACGTGCCCGCGCGTGCGGCGCAGGCGCCGCTCGCGGGTGTCGTGCCTGCCGGTGGGGCGCTCGTCAGGCTGGCGTGGCAACCGGCCTGCGGCACGCATCCATCGTGCGGATTCACGCGCGGCGACCTCGTCCTCGTCTACGGCCGCGACGGCGCCATGACGATCACGACGCTCGCGCTCGTCAGCGGACTCGACCTCACGCTGACGAGTCCAGCCGACCAGACGATCGCGCTGCCAGCCCATGTCGCGACCGTCGGTGCCACGACCCTGCACTTCGACGCCACGCGACGACAACTCAGACGCGCCGACGACCTCACCAGCAGTCAGCCGGTGACAGACGATGTGGTGGCGATGGGAGTGAGGTTCTACGGATCGGCGGCCCCCGTGCGGTGGCCGGCGATGGCTGGCGCCGACACCTGCGCCGTGCTGGCTGACGGCACGCCGCGCACGGGGCTGCTCGGCCCGGTGCCGGGACCGCCGGTCGAACTCACCGTGGCCGACTTCCTCGATGGCCCGTGGTGTGGCAGCGGCGCGTGGCAGTTCGATCTCGACCTGCTGCGGATACGCGCCGTCCGCGTCGGGTTGCGGCTGCAGGCGAGCGCGTCAGCCGTCCGGGGGCGATGGCCGGCGTGGTTTGCGATACCCGGTTCGGCCCGGCGGCCGGGCGTGGAGGTGCGTGATGTCGAGCAGGACGTGTTCGTGCCGCTGCCGAATCTCGCGTGGGGCCAGTGAGCCGCGACGCGTGATGCCCGTCCGGTCCGCGCGTGGTGTGGCGCTGCCGGGCGTGCTGCTGTTGTCGGCGTTCCTCATTGGCGTCACTGGCTGGCTGGTGGGACATGTGCGGACCGACCAGATGGTGGCTCGGTTCAGCGATGCTGATGACGAGGCGGAGCGCGTGGCGCAGGCCGCCGTCGAGTCGGTGGCCCTGGCGCTGGGGTCGACGATGGATTGGCGGCCGGCAGGCCTCGCCGCTGTTTCGCTGGCCTGTCCGGCGGCGACACGACTGCCAGTCACCATGGACGTCGGCGAGGAGCGGGCCCGCGTGCAGAGCGTGGTGGATGCCGGGAGTCGCTGGGGATCCGACCGACCACGGTTCGAGGTCGCGTGGCAATGTCATGCTGAGGGTGTGCTGACGCGTTGGCCGGCCGGAGCCGTCAATCCTGCCGTGGTCGTCCTGATTGCCGACGAGCCCGAGGGCGATGGCCTGCCCGGCATCAGCCAGAACGAGCGGCTGTTGGTGCGGGCCGTGAGCCGCGGCGCGGCCGACTCGCGGGGCGAGGCGTCGGCCACCATCACACGGACGGCGCCTGGTGCGCCGGTCGTCCTGGAAGCCTTCCGGCGCGGGCCGGCGCAATGAAGGCCTCAACTTGTGGCGCGCCCGGCCGATCATGTCGAAGGACGTCCGTGTGCCGCGCGGCGTACAGCCACGCGGCCGAGACGAGGGAGACGCGATGAGCGTGCGGATGGCAGGCGTACTGGCGGTGGTGCTCTGCGGAGCGCTGGCGAGCCCGGTGATGGCGCAGGGGCTGGCCGACGTGGCCCGCAAGGAAGCGCAGCGTCGCGAGCAACTGGCCTCGCCTGGCAAGGTCCTCACGAATGCGGACCTGCCGGCTTCGGCAGTCGTGGCGCCGCCATCCCCGGCAGTGGTCCCCGCGGCGGAACAGGCCTCCGGTGAGGCACCAGCCGGTGAGGCACCAGCGGCCGACGCAGCGCCGGCCACCTCGCCGGCGGCGCCGAAGGACGATGAGGACGGGTGGAAGCGACGGGCGGCCACGGTCAATGGCGCGTGGAATACGGCGCGGGCCCAGGTCCGTCAGTTGCAGGCGCTCGTGGATCGTCTCGGACTCGAGATGGCCGCGACCGACAAGAGCATCGCTGAGCGGGCCGGGGCCGAGCGGGCCGACGTGCGGCAACAGCTGGCAATTGCGCGCGAAGCGGAAGCCGTGGCGGCGGCCGCCCGCGCGGCGTTCGAGCAGGAAGCCCGCGCATCGGGCGTGCCCGCCGGCTGGATCCAGTAGACTGGCGACTCACGACATGAACGGTCCCGTGGGCCATGCGGCGGCGGCATGGTCATGCGAGGTGGACCCTGCCGATTCGCGTTCGATGGCTGCGACCCGCGAAACTACTGACGTCCTGCTCGTCGACGACAACGAAGACCTGCGCTACGTCCTGGCGACGGTCCTGTCCCGTCACGGCTATCGCGTCGTGGAGGCGGCCGACGAGCCCGAGGCCATCGACGCGCTGCGTCTGAATCGCCCAAGTCTGGTCCTGTCGGATCTTCGCTTGCCGAACGGTGACGGTCTCGGCGTGCTGCGTGCGGCCAAGGAACTGGACCCGGCGCTCCCCGTGATCCTGATGACCGGCTACGGCGCCATCGAGGAAGCCGTGACCGCGGTGCGGGAGGGCGCCCTCGATTACCTGCCCAAGCCGGTCGACCACGAGCATCTCGTCCTCACCGTCAGCCGCGCCATCGAGCAGCGGCGCATCGTCACCGAGAACCTGCTGCTGCGTGAGGCGCTCGGCACGCGGCATGGCGCGCCGACGATCGTCGGTGAGCACCCCGCGTTGCTCGACACCCTGCGCAGCCTCAAGCGGGTGGCGCCGACCGAAACCACGGTGCTGCTCGGCGGTGAGAGCGGGACCGGCAAGGAGTTGTTCGCGCGTGGCCTGCATGGGCACAGCGACCGGGCCGACGGGCCCTTCGTGGCGATCAACTGCGCGGCGATTCCCGAGACGCTGCTCGAGACGGAGCTGTTCGGCCACGAGAAAGGGGCGTTCACGGGCGCTTCGCAACGCAAGCAGGGCAAGTTCGAAGTGGCGCACGGCGGGACGCTCTTCCTGGACGAGATCGGGGAGATGCCGGTCAACCTGCAGGCGAAGGTCCTGCGGGTGCTCGAGGAGCGGAGCTTCGAACGGGTTGGCAGCAACACCACGCTGCACGTCGACGTGCGGCTGGTGGCGGCGACCAATCGCGACCTGCGCGCCGCGGTCGCCAACCGGACGTTCCGCGAGGATCTGTTCTTCCGGCTGTCGGTGTTCCCGATCGTCATTCCGCCGCTGCGTGAGCGCGCCAGCGACGTGCCGCTGCTGGCCCGTCACTTCATCGAGAAATTCGCCCGCGAGCAGAACAAGCGCCCGCCGCATCTCTCGTCGGCGGCGGTCGAAGCATTGGAAGAGCACGCCTGGCCCGGCAACGTGCGCGAGCTGCAGAACTGCATCGAACGCGCCGTCATCCTCGCCGATTCTGAAGTCGTCCACGCGCAGCATCTGAACCTCGGCAAGGGCGAACTTGCCCGTGATGCCGAACCGGTGTCGCGTGATCCGTGGGACGAGATCGATCTGTCGGGAACTCTGGGCGAAGCGTCGCGCCGCGTCCTGATGGCAGTCGAGCGGCGCAAGGTCCAGCAGGCCCTCGACGAGGCCAAGTGGGATCACGCCAAGGCGGCCGCCGCGTTGCAGGTGCCGACGCGCGTCGTGCTAGGCCGCATCCGCGACTTCAAGCTCACGCCGCCGCCCGTTCAGCGCATCTGACTCAGCACAAGTAAGCGGAAGCCAGAAGTCTAGAGTTCAAAGTCTGAAGTCGGAGGCCGTCAGTGGACCTCGCGTAGCCGTCCGACTTGTCAGACGGTTCCGGCCAACGGGACAGCGTCGGGCAGCGAGCAAGAAGCCACGAGTCCCCCGTCGTCAT
>DATJTM010000046.1:0-8743 GCA_035503395.1 Luteitalea sp. | reverse complement strand
AGGAAGCGGGCGACCATCGCCGTGGTGCGCTGCCAGCGGTCGACCTCGACCTGCATGCGGGCCGTGCCCTCCCGTGTGAGGCTGTAGATCTTCACCTTCCGACCCGTCTCCGACACGCCCCAGGTCGTATCGATCCAGCCGTGCTGCTCGAGCCGAACCAGGGCGGGGTAGATGGAGCCCTGGCTGAGCCGGAGGGCGGTCTGCGAGACCTGTTCGATGCGGCGTGCGAGTCCGTAGCCGTGCAGCGGTCCCATCGCGTCCAGCGACGTGAGGATCAACAGATCGAGGGTGCCGTAGAGAACTTCGGCCGGGTCTTTCGACATGTCGGCAGCAGACATGTCTCGAAATGTCGCCTCTCGACATGTCGGTTGTCAACAGTACCGGCCGAGAAGCCAGTGACGAATGCGAGGGCGCGCCGGCCAACCGTCGCGTGGCGATGCGCGTCTATCTGCTACAGTCCGCGCACCTCCGAGTTGAACCGAGAGCCGTCGATGGAACGTGTCCTCGCCGTCGTCGTCACGCTTGCGTGCCTGTGCGCGTCGGCGTCCAGCCACGCGCAGCCGCGTGTACCGCAGGCACCGGCGCGCGATACGAGCGCATCGCGTGAGGTCGCGGCGGGGCGCGCCAGCGTCTTCGGCCGGGTGACGTCCGCGGTCACCGGGCAGGTGGTGCGCGACGCCATCGTCACGATCTACCAACGCGGCGGCGGAGCGGGGGCAGGGCCGGTATCGGCCCGCGTCGATGCGGAGGGGCAGTTCACGTTCCGAGACGTGCTGCCCGGCGAGTACACCCTCAGGGCGCAGAAGCCGGGCTACGTTCCACAGAGCCTGGGACAGGCGTCGACGCTGACGCCCGGGCGTGAGCTTCTGCTGGGGCCGGGAGACGTCGCCGGACCGCTGGCGATTGCGCTGATGCCGGGTGGGGTCATCACCGGACGCGTGACGGACGAGCATGGCGACCCGGTGGAACGCGCGCAGGTCCGCGCGGCGAAGCTTCGGCGTTTCGCCAACGAGTGGCGCCTCCTTCCGATCGGGGACACGGTGTTCACCGACGATCGCGGCGCCTACCGCGTGCACAGCCTGCCTCCCGGGCGCTACGTCGTCAGCGCTCGTCCGCTGAAGCGTCCCTCTCTTACGCATCCCCAGGTTCCCATCGAGGAGTCGCCCGAACTCCTCCCGACGTACGCGCCCAACGTCGCCTCTCCGGCCGCCGCCACGCAGATCACCGTCGATGCCGGGCGCGACTCCGAGGCGGACATCGTGCTCGGCACCGGCCGACTCACCCGGGTCGAGGGCCGTGTGATCGATGCGCAGGGCGCCGCGGTGCTGGACGGCTCGGTGGCGCTCGTGCCGCGAGGGCGGGTCCTCGACTCCACCCCATTTCTCTCTCGACCGATGCATGCCGACGGCTCGTTCGCGTTCGACGACGTGCCGCCAGGCTCGTACACGGTGACGGCGCGCCACCACCACCCGGGTGGGCCCGCCGATGGACCGGCATTCCTGCGGCGATACGACGTTGGCTGGGTGGATATCGACGTCGAGGGCGTCGAAGTGGCCGGTGTCACCCTTCGCACGTCTGGCGGGGCCACCTTGCGCGGTCGCGTGGTCGTCGATGGCGCAAACGCATCACTGGCCGGCCGCGAGGTCCGCGTGTCGGCCTCGCCGGATGCCTCACTGCCCATCAACGGCTTCAGCCAGGCGCTCGTCGCTGCCGACGGCTCGTTCACGCTGGATGGCGTCCACAGCGACGTGGTGCTGCGAGTGACCGGCGTGCCGTTCGGATGGTGGACGCGTTCGGTGACGTTGAACGGACGCGACGTCACCGACGGGCTCAGGATCACCTCCACGCAGCCGATCGACGGGCTGCAACTCGTGATCAGCACGCAGCCGCTGACGATTCGCGGCATGGTCACGCGCCCGCCAGGCAGTGCCGACAACGCCGTGGTCGTGGTGTTCCGGACGGACGCGACACTGTGGGAGGAGTCGCCACGCGCCGCCGGCCTGGCAGCGAGCCGCCCGCTCGAGGACGGCGCGTTCGAGGTGACGGGCGTGCGGCCCGGCCGCTACCACGTGATCGCGATGCGTGCGCCGCAGATCGGCGACGATCTCAGTGACGCCGAGTTCCTTCGGGCACTCGCCGCCCGCGCGCAGACGGTTGACGTCGTGGAAGGCGAGTCGCCGACGGTCGCGCTCGTGGTGAGTGACCGGTGATGTGGTTCACGCCGACGCTCGTGTTGCTGACTGCGTGTCTCCAACTGGCGTCAGGAGGCACGTCTGCCGCGCAGCCTGACGCCGCTGCTCTGGCCGGTACGGGCGTGATTCGGGGACGGGTGGTCGAGGCCACGCACGGGACGCCCATCCCGAGAGCCATCGTCGTGGCGTCGCTGTCGCAGGCGCCTCCGAACGGCCAGCCTGGCCGCGTGAGTGGGCGCGGCTTCTCGGCGAGAACCGGGCCCGACGGAAGTTTCGTCATCGCGAACCTTCCGGCCGGGCGGTTCACGCTGTCGGCCCAGAGGCCGGACTTCTTCCCGGTGCTCGCGGCCGCTGCCTCTGCGCTCAGGCCCGTCGACGTCGGCGCCAGCGGCGAGGTCGTTGCTCCGGATCTGCTCCTCTCACGCGGTGGCGTGATTCAGGGACAAGTCCTCGACGATGCCGGCGAGCCGGTGATCGGTGCGCTGGTGTCGCCGGTGGGGAAGGTGGGCGGCGGCGCCCGCGACGTGTTGCGCGAAGCAGGGATGGCGTCGTCGACCGACGACCGCGGGCGGTTCCGCGTGTTCGGCCTGCGGCCCGGCCGCTACACCGTGCAGGTTCGTCCGCGAGCGACCCACCAGCAGCTTCCCGGACTCGGCCCTCTGCAGGGCGATGCGCGTGAATTGCTGCCGGCGCTGGCCCGCGGGTCCGGTGCGGACGCGGCCCAGTTCGTCGATGTCGACGGCGGAAGCGAGGCGACACTCGACGTCCGACTGGAGCGCGGACTGCTCTCCATGGTCACCGGGCAGGTGACGACCGAGGACGGCGGGCCACTGGGACAGGTGATGGTCTCACTGCGGGCGGCGAGCTCGGACATGGCGGTGCATGTCCGTGGGGCCACAGCATTTCCCGATGGGCGCTTCCAATTGATCGACGTGCCTCCCGGTCGCTACCTGCTCGTGGCCGAGGAGAGTCCCAACGCGCCGTTGCGGGGCCTGGCGCCACTCGCGCGCGTCGGCTGGACGACAGTCGTGGTCGAGGGAGGCACCGAGGTCGCGGCGGCACTCACGATCGGATCGGGCGCGACCGCACAAGGACGGATCGAGGTGGAGGGCGGTGACGTGGCGGCGCTCGCACGTGGGCGACTGCGAGTCGAGGCTCGACCGACCGATTATGGGGCGCTCCCAGGTAACAGTTCGGGCGCCGAGGTCGGCGCCGAGCGTACCTTCGTCCTCAGCGGCCTGCGTGGATCACGAGTGCTGCAGGTCTACGGATTGCCACGCGGCTGGTGGGTCAAGTCGGCCACCGTCGGCGGGCGTGATGCGCTCGACGGCTACGACTTCCCGATGCGTGGCAGCGCCGACCCGATCGAGATTGTCGTCAGCGGCCGGCCGAGCGGTGTGCGCGGCATCGTGACCGCGACGAGCGAGGTCACGCCCGGGACGGTCGTGCAGCTGATGTCGGCTGATGCGGGCGGCTTGGCGGGCGACGCCCTCCGCGCTCGCGGCGCGAGTGTTCGTCCAGACGGGTCGTTCCTGATCGAGGGACTCAGGCCGGGCCGCTACCTGCTGATCGCCTACCCGCCGGATTCGCTCACGATGCGGCGCGGACCCGACGAGCAGCGCGAGATCACCGAAACGCACGGCACGCCCGTCGACGTCATAGAAGGGCAGATCGTCAGCGTTTCGTTACGCCTGACCGATCGGTGACGCCCGTCACGGCGAGCACGCGCCGGACAAAGTCCGGCGCCTACGCATGTCGCGTAGTCCGTCGTCGTCCGACGCCATTCGTAGCCGACCGACTTGTCGGTCGGTTCCGACCTACTTCAACGGCACGAACGCGAGCGCGTTGTTGGCATTCATCGGAATCACGAGTTGATTGGCGCCGGCGTCGTAACACATCGACGCGGCATTCGGGATGTTGGTCGCGATCAGTTCCGCCGGCTGACCCGGACGCAGCTTCGACACGCCGCCGTTGACGACGCTGCTCACGTACTTGGTGCCGTCGGGCATGATCACGAGCCCGTCGTTCCCGGCCTGCGCGGCCTGCTCGGTCTTCACCGGCTTGCCGTCCGGCGAGAACGTGATGACGTCGGCGTTGCCGATGTTGACGACGACGATGTTGCCCTGCGGATCGAGCGCGACGCCATTCGGCTGGCGCAGCGGCGCACCCTGCACGAACATCGCGGCCTTGCCGTCGGGGGTGATGCGCCACACCTGCCACGTGGTGGCGTCAGCGGCGGTGCCGGTCTGCGTGCCGTAGATGGTGCCGTCGTCCGCCACTTCGATGTCGTTCAGCCAGGCCGGTCCGCCCGTGACTTTCACCTCGCCGGCCGGTGCGCCGGTCTTCATGTCGAACTTGCGAATCACGGCCACGCCCGGATCCTGCGGCGAGGTGTCGCCGTCGCGGTCGGCGAGGTACAGCACGCCCTTCACGATGTCGCTGCCGTACGGCTCGTTGAGGACCAGCGGCGGGGTGAGGGACGTGCGCGGTGCACCGGCGTTCTGCACACCGATCCATCGGGCCGTATCGATCGAGCCATCGTGATTGATGAGAGAGACCCAGGCGTTGTTGGTCTGCACCGTCTGAGGGACGCCGCGATTGGGCACGACGATGAGGTTGCGCTCCGGGTCGTATGAGCAGCTCTCAGCCGAGTAGATGGCGCCGTAGACCTTCACGTTCGAGGAGATCGCCGCGTGCGTGCCATCGGGCGACGGATTGATCGGCAGGCCGAGTGGATTGCCAACCGTAAAGGGCTGAGGTTGCGGCTGGGCCGCCGGCTGTTGCGCCAGCACGACGCTGCTCAGACCGAGTCCCATTCCGAGCGCGACAAATCGGGTGACGCGCGTGGCGGCGCCGTTGCTCATCAGCTGGTGCATGCGTTGCATTGTCATCGTGAGCGCGAGAATACCCGAACCGCGGCGTCGGGATGCGCTACACGTGTAAGCCTGAGTTGTCCCATCAAGGGCACCGTTTCCTACATGAGGTGTCCACTTTCTACACCTGCGCATGTCCGCCCCGGGTGACGCGCAGTCACGTCTCCTTTACGCAAAGTCCCTTTCTTGGCGCCATGAAGTCCCATTCGTCACGGTTGAGCGTCTTTAGATAGTGACGGGCGCAACGTTTGCACTGCGGCTCTCGTCTCTGTACTCACGCTCCCTCCGTAGAGTCACAGGTGGCTGACGATGTCTGAAGTCCTGCCCCCGCCCGCCCTGAGTGCGCCGCTGCCCGAGGATGCGCCGTCTTTCGAGACGGCCGAGGAGAAGGCGCTCCGCAAGAAAACCGACAAGCTGCGCTCGGCCTGGATCTCCTTCGTCGGGCGGATCCTCGCGCAACTCGTGGGCGCGGTGGCGACGGTGCTGCTGGGCCTCTACGTGGTCACCACGTATCAGCGCGAGAAACCGATCCTGGCCGCCACGCGCAGCGAGGCATCGGCGGTTCCCGACACCCCGATTCGCGCCCCACGTCCCGACGGACGCTCCCTTGCGGTCTTGCCGTTCCAGGATTACTCACCGGGGCAGCCGGCTGAATACTTCGCCGACGGCCTGACCGAAGCCCTCATCGCGCGCCTCGCACAGGGTGGGCAGGTCCACGTCACGTCCCGCACGTCGTCGATGCACTTCAAGACGTCGCGCGACCCGCTGCCGACGATTGCCCGCCGGCTCGGAGTGGATTACGTCGTCGAAGGGTCGGTCGTGCGGCAGGCCAACCGGGCCCGCGTGACGGTGCAGCTGATCGACGCCAGGACGGACGACCACATCTGGGCCGATACCTTCGACGGTCGCGACGACGATCTGCTGGCCCTGCAGACCGAGGTGACCGCCGCGATCACGACGCGGTTGCAGGCCGCGATGTCGGCCGGCCAGCACAAGGTGAGCGACCGGTGAACGTACGCGCCGTGGGCGTGGTCGTGCTGGCCGCGTCCCTCGGTGCGGCGGACGTCGCGATGGCGCAGTCGACGACGATTGCCGCCGCGCTCGCCAGGCAGCCTCCAGCAACTGAGGAACCGCAGCCGGCTCCGGCGCCTTCAGCACCCGACGACGCGCCGGAACCCGCGGTCGTGCGCTGGCGTCCGTTGCCGTCGGTGCGGATCGGATCGCACCTGCGGCTCGACGTCCATTTCCGGTTGCAGTTCGACGCGCGCGATTCCGAGGCGCCGCTCGAAGAGGACGAAGACGACACGCGGCTGGACGTGGCGCGTCGCCGTCTCGGCGTCGAGGGCGTGGCGTTCAGGATTGTCGAGTTCGAGATCGAACGCGAACTGACGGGTGACGACGCGTGGCGCGATGTGTTCGTGAACGTGCGGGCCAATCGGCGGGCGGAGATTCAGGCCGGGCATTTCCGGCTGCCGTTCAGCATCGACCAGGACATCGGGGCGACCAATCGCGACTTCACGTCGCGATCGCTGATTGCCCGGCAGCTCGCACCGGGACGCGATCCGGGCGTGATGGTGCATGGCCGGCCGGTGCGGCCAATCGAATACGAGGTGGGCGTGTTCTCGCGCGATGGCCGCAATGCGCGCACACGCAACGAGACGAAGGTGACTGGTGGACGCACGGTCGCCTGGCGTGTCGTCGCGCAGCCGTGGCGCAGCCGGAAGCATGGGCTCGAAGACCTCGAGTTCGGGGTGGCGCGCACCCACAGCGACGTGCCGCTCGGCCTCCCCGCGCTGCGCGGTGAGACGGTGCTCGAGTCGGTCTTTTTCGACTCCGACACGCCGGTGCTCGGCGCGCGTCAGCGGACCGGGCTGCAGATGCGATGGCGGCCCGGACCGTTCTCGATGATGAGCGAGTACATCCGCGTCACGACCCGCCGTGACGGACAGGAGATCGAGGGTGGCGACCTGTCGCCCCTCCGCGCGCACGGCTGGTATCTGAGTGGCACGTGGGCGGTGACCGGGGAGCGGAAGGCGCGAGGACTGTCGTCACCGCGGCGGCCGGTCTTCCGCGGTGGCCCTGGCGCGATCGAGCTGGCCGCGCGCATCGAACGAATCACGTTCGGCAGCACCGGGACGTCTGAAGCGCCGTCGACCGGGCCGCGGGCCGAAGTCGTCCTCCCGAACGGCGACCGGGCCGCAACGCTCGGCGTCAACTGGTATCTGAATCGTTACGTGAAGGTGCAGGCCAACGTGGTTCGCGAGCGGCTGGACGATCCGCTGCGCGGGCCGCTGCCGTCGCAGCCGTCCTTCTGGAGCCGCGTGCTGCTGTTGCAGTTCACGCTGTGAGTCACGTCATGTCCGCAATCATGTCATCCCGTCCTCCGCTGCTCGCCGCCATCGTCGCCGTTGTCGTGGCGCTCACCGCCCATCCGGCCGTCGCCCAGTCCGGCGACGCGATCTTCGTGCAGGATGGCCTGCCCGATCTGCGGCTGTTCGTCCACTCGACCGACCTCGAGCAACTCCGCGACAACTACCAGGAGAACACCTACTATCCGGCCGACCTCGAGTTCCGTGGTGTGCGGCTTCGGAACGTCGGCATCCGCTCGCGCGGGTCCGGCAGCCGCAGCGCGACCAAGCTCGGACTGCGGGTCGACATGAATCGCTACACGAAAGGGCAGGAGTTCCTCGGGCAGAAGTCGCTGATCCTCGACAACCTGTGGCAGGACCCGACCAACGTACGCGAGGTCCTGACGATGAAGCTGTTCGCCAGGGTGGGGTTGCCTGCCCCACGCGAGGTCTTCGCGCGTGTCTTCATCAACGACGCATACGAAGGGCTCTACGCCGTCGTCGAGGACATCGACGAGCAGTTCGCGGGGCGGGCGTTGGGCGACGAGCGCGGGACGCTGTTCGAATACAACTGGCTGGAGCCCTGGTACGGCACGAGTCGCGGCGACGACCTGGAGCCCTACGAGGCACTGTTCGAGGCGCAGACCAACGACACCGATCCGAAGGGCACGCTGTATGCGCCGCTGCGCGATCTGTTCACGGCATCGGAGGAAAGCGGTGAGTCGTGGCGGGCTCGCGTCGAGCCGCTGCTCGATCTGCGGGAGTTGCTGGCATGCGTCGCCGTCGAGGCGTTCGTGTCGGAACTCGACGGTGTTCTGGGCTATGCTGGCGTCAACAACTTCTACATGTTCAGGCCGAGCGACTCCCTCCGCCACGTGGTCGTCCCCTGGGACAAGGACAACGCGTTCTTCGACGTGACGTCGAGCGTGTGGCAGCGGACCCAGGAGAACGTGATCGTCGAACACGCGCTCTCGTTCCCGGACCTGCGCGAGTCGTATCTCGACTCGCTGACGCAGGTCGTGGACTCGGCGGCGGGCGAGGACGACTGGCTGACCAACGAACTGGAAGCCATGCTGGCCCTGGTTGACGAGGCCTCGCGGCAGGATCAGCACAAGGTGTACCCCGAAGAGGAGCGCGCGGCGGCGGTGGAGCAGTTGCGCGCATTCGTGGCCGGCCGCGCTGGTCGAGTTCGGGCAGAGATCGCTGCGGCCCGCGCCGAAAGTCACTAGATGCCGTTGCCGCGTCTGCAGGCCGCGGTGGCGGCGAGTGGTCTCGCCGTCCTGCTCGGCCTCGTCGGCTGTTCGAAGGACAGTCCGAAGAACGCCACGGT